>CAZJTB010000111.1:0-2767 GCA_964548485.1 uncultured Chryseobacterium sp.
GGCGGCGCCATTGGCCCGCATCATGCCCGTGGTGTATTGCTGGTCCTGCGTGAAGGCCCCCGCCTGGCGGTTCCAGCTCACGATGGCGAAGGGGAAATCGAGCACATCGGTATCGGCGCCCTCGTACTTCGAGGCCGTGAGCATGCTCATCTCCATATCCAGCGGCGCCAGCGCGATGGTGCCCGCCGGGATCTTGGCGCGCGTATCAACAAGGACGCGCTTGGGAAGGAAGCCCTCCTTCTGGAACACGATGGCGAACTCCTTCTGGAGGCCCAGCCCCAGGCCGAAGCGGCCGCTCTTATCCGTGACCTGCTGGCCCACGATCTCATTGCCTTCGTACACGATCACCTCGCAGCCCGCCAGCTTCTTCTCGCCATCACTGATGCGGCCGGTGATCTCGAGGATGAGCGCTTCGCGCTCCTGGGCTGCTGCGGAAAGCCCTAGCGAGGCCAATAGGAGTAGCGTGGCGAACTGCTTCATGGGGCTTTGTACCCCCTCGGCTGGCAGCGGGTTACGGCCGCAATGAAGAAGGGCGGGATCGCTCCCGCCCTTCCCGTGCGTATCCGATTGATCTATTGCACCACCATCCGCAGGGTGGTGCGGCCCGCATCGCCCTGGATTCGGAGGCTGTACACGCCCCGCGCCAGGCTGCCGGCCATGGCGTACGCCCTGCGCTCGCCGCCGACCATGGTTGCGCGCTCACGAAGGACCACCCGGCCCTCCATATCCACCAGCTCCAGCTCATAAGCGCCATCGCGCGCGGCCACCAGCGTGAAGTCGCCGTTGCTCGGATTGGGGTAGAGGCCCCAAGCCACCGCCCCGCCGCTGGCAATCCCATCGCAGAGCTCCACATTCACCTGCACGAAGTTGCCGCTGAGCCCGAAACAGCCGCCGTCCGAACCGACGCCGCTGATCGGCGAACCCGGGTCGGTGTTGGTGAGGTTGCCCCTGTGGCTGATGCCCCACACGTGGTACGAGCCCAATGCCGCGCTATTGAAGTCCAAGGAACTGCCCACCAGCACGGCGATGATGTCATCGCTGGCATCGGTGAGGATGAAGGTGTAATCCTCGGCGCTCACGCTCGTGGTCACGAAATCGATCACGTCAGCCTCGGCATCCTGGCACACATCCACCGAGATGTGGCCATCCTGGGTCTGCACCGAGGCGCCATCGCACACCAGGCTTTCCTCCGCACCGGTGAGGCAGACCGAGAACTGGCCGCCCGCACCGTAGGTGTAGTTGCTGTACACGCGCACCAGGTAGTCCACGAAGGGGTCGGTGGGCACCTCGATGCCTCCGGCAGGCTGGATCTCGCAGGCGATCTCATTCCCATTGCATGCGTCCATCACGGTGATGGCCCAGTCCTCCATGGTGCCTTGGTCCAGGTTGATGGTCACCGAGGTGTTCGCGCCCGCGTTGAAGGTGTACCACACGTCGAGCAGGTAGCTGTCCGGGTCGTCGCAGCCGGCATCGCCGCCAGCGAAGGTGGCGTAGGTGTTGTTGCCGCTAACCGCATTGCCGGGGCAGGCGCCATCCAGGTAGATGGATAGCGGCACGGCGCTGATGCACTCGTCGTTCGCGGGGCCGCAATCGTTCACCACCACGGGCGCGCCCACCAGGTCAAGGGCGCCGCAGATGCTGCCGCCGCCCTGCAAGAGCAGCGCATGGATCTCGAATCCACTGGTGAAGCCCAGTTCCACCAGCGATGGGTCGATGGTATTCGGATCGTACACCAGCGTATGGATGGCGTAGGAGCCCGCATCGCTCACCGTGAAGACCGGCCCGCCGCTCAAGGCCACGATGATGAGGCCGGGGCCTTGGGTGAGGGCATAGGCCACCTCATAGCCGTCGGGCACCACCGGGGCGTCCACTGCGGAAGCACCCACCTGCACGGAGCCCTGGAAGAGGCACACGGGCGACTCATCGATGACAAGGCTGCCGGCCGTGGCATCGCACGGGATGCACTCCTGCACGCTGAACGCCGCGCCATCCGCATCGAGGCTGGCGCAGATGCCGGCCTGAGCGATGAGGTCCAGCACGTCAAAGCCCGTGGTCACGCCGAACTCGATCACGCCCAGGTCGAGCGTGGCCGGATCGTACACCAGCGTGTGGATCGTGTAGGTGCCCGTGGCGCTCACCATGAAGTCAGGCGAGTTGTTGGTGCCGATGATCACCAGGCCGGGGCCTTCGGTGAGCACGTAGATCACCTCATAGCCATCGGGCACTACGGCATCGCCATTGGGGCTCGCACTGAACATGCCCATGCCCGCATCGAAGCAAACGGTGGGGTCGTCGGCTGTCAAGGTCCCGGCGAAGGCATTGCACGCATTGCAATCCTCCGCAGTGATGGGAGCGCCGGCTGCATCGAGGCTCGCGCAGATGCCACCCTGGGCGATCAGGTCCAGCACATCGAAGCCCGTGGTCACGCCGAACTCGATCACGCCCAGGTCGAGCGTGGTGGGATCATACACCAGCGTATGGATGATGTAGTCGCCCGCCGCAGTGACGCTGAAGCTCGGCGTCAGGCCCGCGTCCAGGATGGTGAGCGAGGGCGCTTGCGTGAGCACGTACAGCTCGTTGTAGCCATCGGGCACCACGCTGTTGCCATCGGGCGTGGCCGTCAAGTCCGCCGTGCCGTTGTCCAGGCACACCGGATTCGCATCGGCTGTGATGCTGCCCGCATCCGCATCGCACTGCACGCAGGGCTGCGCGGTGATGGGAGCGCCGGCTGCATCGAGGCTCGCGCAGATGCCACCCTGGGCGATCA
>CAZJTB010000111.1:2867-7568 GCA_964548485.1 uncultured Chryseobacterium sp.
GCACGTACAGCTCGTTGTAGCCATCGGGCACCACGCTGTTGCCATCGGGCGTGGCGGTCAGGTCCGCCGTGCCGTTGGAGAGGCACACCGGATTCGCATCCGCCGTAATGGTGCCCGCGTCCGCATCGCACGTGGCGCACACCTCAACGGTTATGGTCGCACCGGTTACATCCAGGCTCCCGCAGATGCTGCCACCGCCCTGGATCAACAGGCCGTTGATGTCGAAGCCCGTGGTGAGGCCGAACACGATGCTGCCCAGATCGAGCGTGGCGGGGTCGTATACGAGGGTGTGGATCGTGTAATCGCCGAGCGCGAAGACCTCGAACGAGGGGGTGTTGCTCGTGGCCATGATCACCAATCCGGGGCCTTCGGTGAGCACATAGATCACCTGGAACCCGGCGGGCACGTTGATGTTGCCATCGCCGGTTGCGCTGATGGTGGCGGCGCCATCAACGAAGCATGCGGTGGGCGCATCAGCCGTGATGGTGCCCGCATCTGCCGTGCATGCCGGAGCGGGCCCTTGCACGCAGATGGTGAAGCCCGGCGTGGTAGTGGCTGCGGTGAACCAATGGAACACGCGGATCAAGTACTCAGCGCCTACCGTGAGCCCTGTGGCATTGATGACCTCGGACTGCCCTGCCGACACCAGGTCGCGGCAGAGGATCGGCGCGCCGTTGCACGGGCCGGCGAGCAGTTGAACCACCGCGTCGAATGAGGCGCCCGGGGCAACCGTGATGGTGTGGTTGGCCGCCGTGGCCACGAAGCGGTACCACACATCGTCGTTCGGGTCGGCTGCGAAACCATCGCAGAGCACGGTGCCGGGCAGCGAGGCCGTGGCCAGCGCCACGGTGCCCGCCACCGGGATGCAGGAGGGGTTGGGCACAAGCGTCACCGCCCCCACGCAATCATCGTTCGCGGGAGTCGCGCTCGGGCCCACGCAGATGCTGAAGGTGGGCGTGGCCGGCGGCGTGGCGAACCAGTCGAACACGCGGATGTGGTACACCTGGCCGATGGTCAGCCCCCCGATGTCGAGGATCTCGATGCCGCCGCCGCTCACCACATCGCGGCAAACGATGGAGGTGCCGCCGCAGCCGCCGCTGAACAATTGGATCACCGCATCGAAGGCTCCATCGCCATCCACCTGGATGGCATGCGCGGTGGCGGTGGCGGTGAACCGGTACCAGACATCATCATCTGGCGTGGCCGCGAATCCATCGCACGATACCGTGCCGGGCAGGCTTTGGGTGGCGCCCAGCACCGTGCCAGGAACGAAGACGCAGGACGCGCCGGGGATCAGCTCGATCGCGCCTGCGCAATCATCATTGGCCGGCTGCGCGCGCAATCCGAGGGGCAGGATCGCGGCTATCGCCAGGCTGAAGAGGGACTTGAGTAATACTGCTCTCATGGGTGTTTGGGGTTCTGCTTGAAGACGTGAAGGCGGGGGGAATCGATGCTTACTCGACAACGACCCGGATGGCGGCCCGTTCATTCGCCGAGATGGCCAGCAAATGGTAGGGCCCTGCTGCAAGGCCGAGGAGCGGCAGCGTCAACGCTTGCTGGCCCTGTGGCCGGATCACGGCCACGGTGCGTCCGAGCGCATCGGTCAGGCGCAACTCCAGCTCCTTCCCGGACAGTCCGGCTACGCGCAACACGCCATGCGCCGGGTTCGGCGATGCGGTGAGCCTTCCGGCATCAACGGCGGCCGCTTCGCCAAGGAAGAGGCAATTCTGAGCGGTCACATCGATGGAGTAAGGGCCGAACGAATTGTTGGGCGAATCGCGCAGCACCGGCAGGTAGTAGATGCCCGACTGCAGGTCGTTGAAGATGTACGTGGCGTTGCCGTTGCCGCATGCGTTCGTGCCGGTATTGAAGTACACCAGGCCATCGCCAGGGCATGCCGTGGCCAGAACCCCGAGCGTATTGGACCATGCCGGAGACTGGGCGCAGTAGGCCACCACCAGGTCGGTGCACTCATCAAGCTGGAAGGCATGCCAGGTGACGGGCGCGGCCACGAAGGGCGAACCCGCCACGAAATCGCCGGCGCTTGTGGCATTGGTGTTATCGCCCGTCACGGTAACCGATGCGCCAACCGGGAGCACGATGGGGGTTACGGAGGCGCAGTTGTCGTTGGCCGGCGGAACGGCTGGGCAGCTGGTAGCCGACACCTGGATGGTGTAGGGCCCGATGGCGCCGTTGGCCGGGTCACGCAGCACAGGTATCAGGTAGCTGCCCGCAGGGAGATTGCTGTAGGTGTAGGTGCGGTTGCCATCGCCGCAATCCGAGTCGTTGAACAGGGTGAAGTACACCAGATTCGCCGCCGGGCAATCCGTTGCCAGGAAGCCGAGCGTATTGCCCCATGCCGGATCCTGACCGCAATACGCCACTGAGACGCGCGCGCAGCTGGTGGTGGTGAACCCATGCCACACCACGGGCGCTGCCGAGAAAGGCGATCCCGCGGGCCAGTCGCCCGTGGTGGTCGCGGAGGTGTTGTCGCCAGTGAAGGTGATGCTCGAGCCCACCGCCAGCGGCTGGAATTGCGCCTGGCTGCATTGATCATAGAACGTGGGCGGCGGCGGGCAATCCGTCCCATTCACCGTAAGGGCATAGGGCCCCACGGATCCGCTGGAAGGATGCAGCAGGACAGGCACATAATAGGTGCCGGCCGCCAGTGCATTGTAGTAGTAGGTGCGATTGCCATCGCCGCAGGCGGTATTGTCGAAGGTGGAGAAGTACACCAGGTCGGCGCCGGGGCAGCTGCGCGCGAGCACGCCGAGGGTGTTGCCCCAAACGGGGTTCTGCCCGCAATAGGCCACCGAAACCGAGGTGCATGTCGAAAGGGTGAAGGCATGCCATACCACCGGCGCTCCCGCGAAGGGCGAGCCGGGCGCCCAGTCGCCGCTGGAGGTGGCCAGGGAATTGTTGCCGGTGAACTGCAGGCTGCCGCCCGGCGCGAGCGGCTCCGGGGTTACGCTGCCGCACTGGTCGTTCGGCGCGCCGCTGCTGCCGCACGCAACCGCCGTTACGTTGATCTCATACGGGCCGATGGCTCCTGGATTCTGGTACCACACCGGGAAGTAGTAGGTGGCCGCCGGCGCGTTCAGGAAATACATCGTCGGGTTGCCATCGCCACAGGTGGTGTAGTTGTACTGCGAGGTGAACAGGTACACGTTGTTGGCCGGGCAGGTGGTGGCCAGCACGTTCCAGAACTCGGTGAAGGCCGGCGATGTGCCGCAATAGTTGATGGTGATGTCCGCGCAGCTCGTCACGGTGAACGCATGCCAGGTGCTTGGGATGTTGAGGCTGCCCAGCGTGGAGCCCGGCGCGAAATCGCCGGCGATGGTGGCACCGGTGTTGTCGCCCGTGAACTGGATGGTGCTCCCCAAGGGCAGCGCAACCGGTGTCACATCCTGGCAGAAGTCGTTGGTCTGCCCCAACACCAAGGCGGGCACGAAGGCCGCGAGGAATCCGAGTGAACGCATGGGGTTATTGGCGCGCCTGACACGCGCCGAGGGCAAAAGTCCACACCCTGAAGGTCCCGCTGAAGGCTTCGCTCCGACGAATTATCCACAGTGCCCCGGGTGCCGGAATGCACGAGGGGCGGGCCGATGACGGCCCGCCCCTCGCCCAAAGGTCGTTCGATCAGCGGATCACCACACGCTCCTGGCGCACATCGCCAGCAGCATCAGTCAACCGCAGGGAATAGGCGCCATGGGCCAGCTTGCCACCCAGTTGCAGCGGCAATTGCGCCCCGGTGGTCGCTGAGCGCTGCTCGGCAACCACCACGCGGCCCGTGGCGTCGATGAGCTCGATGCGGATCGAACCGGTTGCTCCGGCATAGGCGATGGTCATATCGCCATTGCTCGGATTGGGGAACACGCTCCAGGCCGCAGCCGAAAGAGCGCCGGTTCCGGTACCCAGGTCGATGAGCACGCTGTAATCCTCCGTCTCGCCCCAGGAGTAGTCGAAGCAGGGGTCGGCCGGAACGGGTTGCCCTGTCTGGGGGAACACGCACCGCACGCGGAGCCGTGTGGCGCCCACCGCCGCGTTGAACGGTACGGTGAAGTTGAACGTCGCGCTCTCCAAGGGCGCCGAGGTGAGCACCTCGCCCAGCTTCTCGGAGGGCTCGAACACCTCGTTCGCATTGAAATCGATCCAGGCCGCCAGCATGTCCTCGTCCCAATCACCGCTGGTCACGGTGATGGAATAATCCACGCCCTGCACCAAGGTGGTGCTCTGCGCCGTGTAGTCCTGGTAGGTGACGCCCTCGTCAAAGGTGGTCGCGTTGTCGATGGCGCCGAGCGACACGTAGCTCACGAAGTCGCCCTCAACCGGCCCGAAGGTGGAGGTGGGGATGCAATAGCCTTCCTGGAGTACGCACTCGGTAGCCGAAACCGTGATGCTGTAAGGGCCCATGGCCGCATCCGGGTCCATCAGCACCGGCAGGTACCAGGTTCCTGCGGGCAGGTTCGGGAAAGTGACCACGATGTTGTCGGGGCAGACATTCGGGTCGAAGTCGCCCAGCACGTAATCATTGCCGGCAGGGCAGCTCGCCGCGAGGAAGATCCATACGATCCCGAAGGCCGGGTTCGTGTTGCAGGACGAAACGGTGACGTTGGCGCATTCGGTGGTGGTGAAGGCGTGCCACACCGTGGGGTCCAGCGGATCCAGGTCTGAGCCGGGCACCACATCATTGGTGCTGGT
>CAZJTB010000112.1:0-7559 GCA_964548485.1 uncultured Chryseobacterium sp.
GAGGCCATCGCCCCTCTGGAGGCCACCCTTACCAAGTAAGCCATGAGCCAGATCATCATCCGACCCATCGTCACCGAGAAGCTCACGGCCCAAGGTGAGAAGGAGAACCGCTACGGCTTCGTGGTGGCCCGCGACAGCAACAAGGTGCAGATCAAGCAGGCCGTTGAGCAGGAGTACAAGGTGACCGTGACCGGCGTGCGCACCATGATCACCCACGGCAAGCGCCGCACCCGCTACACCAAGAGTCTGGTGCTGCGCGGCCGCACCCCCGCCACCAAGAAGGCCATCGTCACCGTGAAGGCCGGAGAGACCATCGACCTCTACAGCAGCATCTAAGCCATGGGTATCCGCAAGCTCAACCCCGTTACCGCCGGCACGCGCCACCGCGTGATCACCGACTTCGAGGGCGTGACCACCAACGTGCCGGAGAAGTCCCTGACGAGCGGCTCCAAGAAATCCGGAGGCCGCAACAACCAGGGCAAGATGACCATGCGCTACATCGGCGGTGGCCATAAGCAGCGCTACCGCATCATCGACATGAAGCGCGATAAGCATGGCGTGCCCGCCGTGGTGAAGACGATCGAGTACGATCCCAACCGCAGCGCCCGCATCGCCCTGCTCTTCTACGCCGATGGCGAGAAGCGCTACATTCTGGCGCCGAACGGCCTGCAGGTGGGCCAGACCCTGATGAGCGGCCGCAGCGGCGTGGCGCCCGAGGTGGGCAACACCCTGCCGCTGGGCGAGATTCCCCTGGGCACCGTGGTGCACAACGTGGAGCTGCAGCCCGGCAAGGGCGGCGCCATCGCGCGCAGCGCGGGCACCTTCGCCCAGCTCAGCGCGCGCGAAGGCAAGTACGCCACCCTGAAGATGCCGAGCGGCGAGCTGCGCATGGTGCTCACCGCCTGCCTGGCCACCGTGGGCACCGTGGGCAATGCCGAGCACATGCTGCAGAAGAGCGGCAAGGCAGGCCGCAGCCGCTGGCAGGGCCGTCGCCCCCGCACCCGCGCCGTGGCCATGAACCCCGTCGATCACCCGATGGGTGGCGGCGAAGGCCGCGCCTCGGGCGGACACCCGCGCAGCCGCAAGGGCCTGCTGGCCAAGGGCAAGAAGACCCGCAAGCCGAAGAGCCGCAGCAACCGCTTCATCCTGGAACGCATCAACGCCAAGAAAGGCGCCTAAGCCTCCGCATAGACCATGAGCCGTTCACTCAAGAAACCGCCGTTCATCCACTACAAGCTCGCCAAGCGCGTGGGCGAGGCGCAGGCCTCCGGCAAGAAGAACGTGATCAAGACCTGGTCACGCGCCAGCACCATCAGCCCCGAGTTCGTGGGCCTCACCATCGCCGTGCACAACGGCAACAAGTTCATCCCCGTGTACGTGACCGAGAACATGGTGGGCCACAAGCTCGGCGAATTCGCCCCCACCCGCACCTTCCGCGGCCACAGCGGCAACAAGAGCAACTAAGCCATGGGACAGCGTAAGCACCTCGCAGCCAATGCCCGCAAGGAGGCCATGAAGACCGTGGCCGTAGCGCACCTGCGCAACTGCCCCACCAGCCCGCGCCGCATGCGCCAGCTGGCCGACATCATCCGCGGCGAGAACGTGGAGAAGGCCCTGGGCATCCTCCAGTACAGCACCCGCCACTCCAGCGTGCCCCTGTACAAGCTCCTGCGCAGCGCCATCGCCAACTGGGAGGCCAAGAACGAAGGCCGCCGCGCCGATGAGGCCGGCCTGGTGGTGAAGAGCATCCAGGTGAACGAGGCCCGCGGCTTCAAGCGCATGCTGCCCGCCCCCCAGGGCCGCGCCTACCGCATGCGCAAGCGCAGCAACCACGTGAGCCTCATCGTCGATAGCACCCAAGCCTAAGCCGAGAACAAACGACCAATGGGACAGAAAGCACATCCGATCGGGCAGCGCCTCGGCTTCATCAAGGGCTGGGACAGCAACTGGTACGGCGGCAACGACTACACCGACAAGCTGGTGGAGGACGAGAAGATCCGCACGTACCTGATGGCCCGCCTGAAGAAGGCCAGCGTGAGCAAGATCGTCATCGAGCGCACCCTGAAGCTGGTGACCGTGACCATCAACACCGCCCGCCCCGGCGTCATCATCGGCAAGGGCGGCGCCGAGGTGGACAAGCTGCGCGAGGAGATGAAGAAGCTCACCGGCAAGGACGTGCAGCTCAACATCTTCGAGATCAAGCGCCCGGAGCTCGACGCCCGCCTGGTGGCCGACAGCATCGCCCGCCAGCTCGAGGGCCGCATCAGCTTCCGCCGCGCCATGAAGATGGCCGTGGCCAGCACCATGCGCATGGGCGCTGAAGGGATCAAATTGCAGGTGAGCGGCCGCCTGAATGGCGCCGAGATCGCCCGCACCGAGAAGTACCGCGACGGCCGCGTGCCCCTGCACACGCTGCGCGCCGATATCGACTTCGCCATCACCGAGGCGCACACCAAGATGGGGCGCATCGGGGTGAAGTGCTGGATCTGCCGCGGCGAGGTGTACGGCAAGCGCGACCTCAGCCCCAATATGGGCCAGCCCAAGGGCGCTGCCGGTGGCGGCCGTCCCATGGGCGACCGGCCCGATCGCCGTGGCGGCGACCGCCGCGGCCCGGGTGGCGAGCGCGGCGAGCGTCGTGGAGGTGATCGTCGCGGCCCTGGCGGCGGCGGTCGTGGAGGCAATAACCGTAACAGCTAAGAAGCCATGTTGCAACCGAAGCGCAGCAAGCGCCGCAATATGCACAAGGGCCGCATGAAGGGGCAGGCCCAGCGCGGACACCGCGTGAGCCTGGGCTCCTTCGGCCTGAAGGCCATGGAGAGCGTATGGCTCACCAGCCGCCAGATCGAGGCCGCCCGTGTGGCCCTCACCCGCCACATGAAGCGCGAAGGCCAGGTGTGGATCAAGGTGTTCCCCGACAAGCCCGTGACCAGCAAGCCCGCCGAGGTGCGCATGGGTAAGGGCAAGGGCTCACTGGACCACTGGGTGGCCGTGTGCCATGCGGGCCGCATCATCTTCGAGGTGGACGGCGTGCCGCAGGCCACCGCGCAGGAGGCCCTTCGCCTGGCCGCGCAGAAGCTGCCCATCCCCACCAAGTTCGTGATGCGCGAGGATTACAACGGCCAATAAGCGAGCGCCATGAAGAAGAAAGGACTAGAACTGAAGGACCTCACCGTGCAGGAACTGAGCGACAAGCTGCAGGAGGAGCGCAACAGCCTCACCAAGCTGCGCTTCAGCCACACCGTGAGCCCCATCGAGAACCCGATGCAGCTGCGCCACAAGCGCAAGGAAGTGGCGCGCATCCTCACCGAGCTCCGCAAGCGCGAGCTCGCCAACAACGCAGGCAAATGAGCACCGAGACCAGCACGGCACCCGTTGAGCGCAACCTCCGCAAGGAGCGCATCGGCGTGGTCACCAGCGACAAGATGAGCAAGAGCATCACCGTGACCGTGGAGCGGCGCGTGATGCACCCGAAGTACCACAAGTTCGTGAAGCGCACCAGCAAGTTCATGGCGCACGATGAGAAGGGCGAGGCCCACATCGGCGACACCGTGCGCATCATGGAGACCCGCCCGGTTAGCAAGCTCAAGCGCTGGCGCCTGGTGGAGGTGATCGAGAAGGCCAAGTAACAACCCAGCGCCATGATCCAGCAGGAATCCCGACTCAACGTGGCCGACAACAGCGGCGCCAAGGAAGTGCTCTGCATCCGCGTGCTCGGCGGCACCGCCCGCCGCTATGCCCGCATCGGCGACACCATCGTGGTCACCGTGAAGGACGCCATGCCCAACGGCCAGGCCAAGAAGGGCACCGTGCACAAGGCCGTGGTGGTGCGCACCAAGAAGGAGACGCGCCGCAAGGACGGCAGCTACATCCGCTTCGACGACAACGCCGTGGTGATCCTCGACGCCGCAGGCGAGATGAAGGGCACCCGCATCTTCGGACCCGTGGCCAAGGAGCTGCGCGAGAAGAAGTTCATGAAGATCATCTCCCTGGCCCCTGAAGTACTCTGAGCCATGCAGAAGAAGACACACATCAAGAAAGGCGACATGGTGAAGGTGCTCGCCGGCGAGGACCGCTCCAAGCAGGGACGCGTGCTCGAAGTGGACCGCGAGCGCATGACCGCCATCGTCGAGGGCCTGCGCATCAACAAGAAGCACAGCAAGCCCACCACGGCCAACCCCCAGGGCGGCATCGTGGACAAGGAGGGCCCCATCCACATCAGCAACCTGATGCTGATCGATGCCAAGACCGGCCAGCCCGGCCGCGTGGGGCGCCGCCTCAACAAGGAGGGCAAGCTGGAGCGCTACGTGAAGACCAAGAAAACAAAGGCCTAAGCCATGAGCTACGTTCCCCGGCTGCGCGCCAAATACACCAACGAGGTCGCTCCCGCGCTCCAGAAGGAGTTCGGCTACAGCAGCCCCATGCAGGTGCCCCGCATCACCAAGATCTCCCTCAACCAGGGCCTCGGCAGCGCCGTGGGCGACAAGAAGGTGGTGGAGAACGCGGTGGCCGAGATGACCAGCATCGCCGGCCAGAAGGCCGTGCCCACCGTGTCGAAGAAGGACATCAGCAACTTCAAGCTCCGCAAGGGCATGCCCATCGGGGCGCGCGTCACCCTGCGCGGCGACAAGATGTATGAGTTCCTCGACCGCCTGATCGCCGTGAGCCTGCCCCGCACCCGCGACTTCCGCGGGGTGAAGCCCAGCGGATTCGACGGCAACGGCAACTTCACCTTCGGGGTGAAGGAGCAGATCATCTTCCCCGAGATCGACATCGACAAGGTGACCAAGATCCAGGGGATGGACATCACGTTCGTGACCACCGCCAAGACCGACGAGGAGGCCAAGAGCCTGCTCGCCGCCTTCGGCTTCCCTTTCGCAGACAAGAAGTAAACGCAATCACCAGCAGAACATGGCCAAGGAATCCATGAAAGCCCGCGAGCGCAAGCGCGCCAGGATGGTGGAGAAGTACGCCGCCAAGCGCGCCGCGCTGAAAGCCGCCGGCGAATGGGACAAGCTGCAGCAGCTGCCCGTGAACGGAAGCAAGGTGCGCATGCACAACCGCTGCCAGATCACCGGCCGCCCCCGCGGCTACATCCGCCTCTTCGGCATCTCGCGCAACATGTTCCGCCAGATGGCCCTGGAGGGCAAGATCCCCGGCGTGACCAAAGGCAGCTGGTAATCCGAAAGACCGCAACCGACCATGACCACCGATCCCATCGCCGATTACCTGACCCGCCTGCGCAACGCCATCCTGGCGCGCAAGAAGGTCGTCACGGTGCCCGCGAGCAACCTGAAGAAGGACATCACGCGCATCCTGTACGACAAGGGCTACATCCTCTCCTGGAAGGCCGAGGACGACGGCAAGCAGGGCATCATCAAGATCGCCCTCAAGTACGACCCGCAGACCCGCGAGAGCGCCATCCGCGAGCTCAACCGCGTGAGCACCCCCGGCCTGCGCAAATACGCCCACGTGGAGCAGCTGCCCCGCGTGATGAACGGCCTGGGCGTGGCCATCATCTCCACCAGCAAGGGCGTGGTCACCGACAAGGAGGCACGCGCCCTCAACGTGGGCGGTGAGGTGCTCTGCTACGTGAGCTAAAGAGAAGCGAACCATGAGCCGAATCGGAAAAGCGCCGATCGACCTGCCCAAAGGGGTGGAGATCAGCATCAGCGACAAGAACCTGGTGACCGTGAAGGGCCCGAAGGGCACCTTGGTGCAGGCCGTTGACCCCACCATCACCGTGAAGAAGGACGGCGCCACCATCACCGTGGAGCGCCCCACCGATGCCAAGCCGCACCGCGCGAAGCACGGCCTCTACCGCGCCCTCATCGCCAACATGGTGAAAGGCGTGAGCGAGGGCTACGTGATCGAGCAGGAGCTGGTGGGCGTGGGCTACCGCGCCACCGCCAAGGGGCAGCAGCTCCAGCTGGCCCTGGGCTTCTCGCACGGCATCACCCTGGTGCTGCCGCAGGAGATCAAGGTGGCCGCCGCCCAGGAGAAAGGCAAGAACCCCATCATCCGCCTGGAGAGCGCGGACAAGCAACTCATCGGCCAGGTGGCCGCCAAGCTGCGCGCGCTGCGCAAGCCGGAGCCCTACAAGGGCAAGGGCGTTCGCTTCGTGGGCGAGCTCGTGCGCCGCAAGGCTGGCAAGGCTGCAGGCAAATAATCATTGAGCCATGGCATTCAGCAGGGAAGCACGCCGACAGAAGATCAAGACCCGCGTACGCAAGAAGGTGCACGGCACCCCCGAGCGCCCGCGCCTCTCGGTCTACCGCAGCAACACGGGCATGTATGCCCAGATCATCGACGATGAGGCGGGCCGCACGCTGGCCAGCGTCTCCTCGCTCAAGGACAAGAAGGCCAACGGAGTGCCCAAGATCGAGCAGGCCAAGATCGTGGGCCAGGCCATCGCCGAGAAGGCCAAGGCGGCCGGCATCGACAAGGTGGTCTTCGACCGCAATGGCTACCTCTACCACGGCCGCGTGAAGGCGCTGGCTGAAGCCGCCCGGGAAGCAGGCCTCAACTTCTGATCACACCACGCACATGTCCGAAACGAACGTCAAGAAAGTCAAGAGCAGCGACCTGGAGCTGAAGGATAAGCTCGTGGCCCTGAACCGCGTCACCAAGGTGACCAAGGGCGGCCGCACCTTCACCTTCGCCGCCATCGTGGTGGTGGGCAATGAGAACGGCGTGGTGGGCCACGGCCTGGGCAAGGCCAAGGAGGTGCAGGAGGCCATCGCCAAGGGCATCGACGATGCCAAGAAGAACCTGGTGAAGGTGCCGGTGCTCAAGGGCACCATCCCGCATCCGCAGGAGGGCAAGTTCGCCGGGGCCCAGGTGTTCCTGAAGCCCGCAGCGCACGGCACAGGCGTGATCGCCGGCGGCGCGATGCGCGCGGTGCTCGAGAGCGTGGGCGTGACCGACGTGCTGGCCAAGAGCAAGGGCAGCAGCAACCCCCACAACGTGGTGAAGGCCACCATCGAGGCCCTCACCAGCATGCGCGACGCCAACGCGGTGAGCCGCCAGCGCGGCGTGAAGCTGGAGCGCGTTTTCAACGGATAACGAAATGCAGCCGCGCAGCAGCGGACGAACCATGAAGAAGATCACGATCACCCAGACCCGCAGCCAGATCAAATGCCCCCAGCGGCAGAAGGCCACCCTCAAGGCCCTCGGCCTGGGACGCATCGGACGGAGCATCGTGCTCGATGGCAGCCCCCAGGTGCTGGGCATGGTGCGCAAGGTGGAGCACCTGGTAACCGTAACGCCCGCCTGAGCATCCAGTGAGCAACCGCGGCCCCACGGCCGCCCCGAAACGAACCGAAGATGGACCTGACGAGCCTGAAGCCCGCGAAGGGCGCAACCAAGAAGAACAAGCGGCTGGGCCGTGGCCAGGGCAGCGGCCGTGGCGGCACCTCCACCAAGGGCCACAAGGGCCAGAAGGCGATCAGCGGCTACAACCGCAAGCGCGGCTTCGAGGGCGGCCAGATGCCCATGGCGCGCCGCCTGCCCAAGTTCGGCTTCACCAACCCCACCCGCGTGGAGTACAAGGGCATCAACCT
>CAZJTB010000113.1:0-7538 GCA_964548485.1 uncultured Chryseobacterium sp.
GTGCTCCAGGATGTCGCGCAGCGCGGCGCGGATCGCTTTCTCGTCGTCGATGATCAGGATGTGGGCCATGCGTTGCCCCGACTCGGCGGGGGATGGCAAAGATGGGCAGGGGAGCGATCAGCGCATCGATGCGGCCGCTCCCTCCTTCAGCGCATACTTGCTCCACGCCAGCTCGCGGATGCCGCCGGCCAGCAGCACGCGATCGATCTGGATGAGCGCGTAGGGGATGGTGTCCACGCGGTGCTCGGGCAGGCCGGGCACTTGCAAGCGCTCCGTGCGGTTCATGAGGAGCAACCGGTCCTTCAAGGCGTCGAACTCGAGTGCTGAGAAGTTGAGCGCGGTGGCATCGGGTGCGAGTGCTTCGCCACGCTCCGCGCTGATGATGCGCGCCAATGAATCGAAGCTGCCCGCGCTGCCCACGAGCACATGCGGCTCTTGCCGCTCCACTACGGCATAGAGGCCCTCCAGCTGGTCATCGAGGTGCGCCGCGATGCGCGCTTCTTCCTCCACGGTGATGGGATCGCTGATCGGGATGCGCTCGCGCAAGCGCGTCACGCCCAGCTCATAACTGCGCTTCCACATCAGCGCCTTGTCGGTGGCGAGGATGAACTCCGTGCTGCCCCCGCCGATGTCCATCACCAGCGAGGGCTGCGATCCGAAGCGCACGGCCTGCCGCACGCCAGCAAGGATCAACTCGGCTTCCTGCTCGCCGGGGATGATGCGGATGGCGATGCCCAGCTCCTGCTTCACTTTGCGAACGAAGTCCTCGCCGTTGCGCGCGTTGCGCAGCATGCTGGTGCCGAAGCCGCGGATGCTCGTGGCGCCATGCGACAGTGCTGTTTCCTTGTGCTTCCGCAGGGCTTCCAGTCCGCGCTCGAAGGCATCGGGGGCGATCATGCCCTGCTCGATCCCGCCCTTCCCCAGGAACACCGGCAGCTCCACGCTGTGGATGATTCGAAGTCCCGCTTCGCCCTGCAGATAGACCAGCAGGTTGAAGGTGTTGGTGCCCAGATCGATGATGGCTGACCGCGAAACCTGCATACTCATGTGCCTAATGCATTCAGGTGGTCGTGTGCGCCAATGTCGTCATGCATGGTATCTCATGGTCACATGAGTACATGGTCACATGAATCCATGGCCACATGAATCCATGGCCACATGAATCCATGGTCACATGAAACCATGCCCACAATCAATCAGCCTTTGTACATCAACCACCTCCCCAGCTCCTTCCACGAAACCTTCTTGCCATACATGAGGATGCCTGTACGGTAGATGCGGCCCGCGAGCCAAACGCTGCCGACGAATGTGCCCACGAGCAGCGCCATGCTCAGCAGCAGTTGCCAGATCGGCACAGTGCCCATCACCACGCGCACCATCATCACGATCGGGCTGGTGAGCGGGATCATGCTTCCCCAGAATACGGCGGGGCTCTCGCTGTTCACCACGGCGAGCTGCGCGATGAAGATGGCCACGATCATGGGGATGGTGACGGGAAACATGAACTGCTGCGTGTCCGTCTCGCTGTCCACCGCGCTGCCGATGGCTGCGAGCAGGCTGCTGTAGAGGAGGTAGCCGGCGATGAAGAAGAAGGCGAAGACGGCGAGCACCAGCGGGATGTTCACGGTGCTGACCAGATCGGCCACCTTGTCGGCATCCACCGGGGCGGCCTGGGCGGCGGCGCCCTGCTGCGCGAGCTGCTGCTGCATCTGCGCGGTCATGCCGTTCTCGGCGAGCGCGGCGGGATCGAATTTCGAGGTGGCCAGCACCGCGAGGCCCACCAACACCATCACCACGGTGATGCCGATCCAGAGCATGAACTGGGTGAAGCCCACCATGGCCACGCCCACGATCTTGCCCATCATGAGCTGGAAGGGCCGCACGCTGCTGATGAGCACCTCCACGATGCGGTTCTGCTTCTCCTCCATCACGCCGCGCATCACCTGCACGCCGTACATGAAGATGAAGATGAACATGAAGTAGCCGAAGAAGAAGCCGATCATGGCCTTCTCATCGGCGAATGATTCCTTGCCCAGGTCCTTCACGTCGTAGAGCTTCAGGTCGAGCGGCTTGCGCACGCGGGCGTAGGCCTCGCGGTCGATGCCTTCCTGCTGCAGCTTGGCGATCTCGAGGCTCTTCTCCAGCTCGGTGCGGATGTACTGCTTGGTGAACTCGCTGGGCTTGGTCTTGTAGATGAGGTCGGCGCGCGGGTTGTCGGTGATGCTGCCGGGCAGCAGGCGCACCTGGATGGTGTAGGGGCTCGCGGTGAAGGCCGAATCGCTCCACGCGTGGCCATCGAGGAAGAAGGTGAGGTCCTTGCGGTCCTCGAGCCTGCGGCCGATGAGGCCCTCCTGGTCCACCACGAGCACCTTGTGGTCCACGGCCTCCTGCATGCCGATCCAGGCCATGGCCAGGATGGCGCCGGTGATCAGCAGCGGCCCCAGGATCGTCATGATCAGGAAGCTGGGCTTGCGCACGCGGGTGATGAACTCGCGCCAGATGATGAGCCGGATCTTTTGCATGAAATCAGTTACGGGTTGAAGAACTCAGTTACGCGTTACGTGTTGGGCCAACGCGCAACGCGTCAACACGCAACGCGTAATGGGCTGCTGGCCTGTGCGTGCTCGTCATTCCGTCATTCCTGTTGCCACCGCCTCGGGTTCGTGATCGCTCACCACCTTGATGAAGATGTCGTGCATGCGCGGCACTTCCTCCTGCACGCCGTGCACCTCCACCGAGGGCAGCAATTGCCGCAGCACATCGTTCAGCTTGGCATCCTTGGCCAGGCGAACGCGGGCGTGGCTGTACTCGCCATTGTCCTGCGCGTCGAGCAGCTCGCCGGTGAAGGCCAGCGCATTGGCCAGCGCCACCTTGTTGCCCTTGTACTCGACGCGGTAGGTGTTGTCGGCGTACTGCTTCCTGATCTCGCGCACGTTGCCGTGCAGCATCAGCTTGGCCTTGTCGATGAGGCCGATGTGGTCGCAGAGCTCCTCCACGCTGGGCATGCTGTGGGTGCTGAGCATCACCGTAACGCCGGCATCGCGCAGGCGGAGGATCTCGCTGCGGATCAGCTCGGCGTTGATGGGGTCGAATCCGCTGAAGGGCTCGTCCAGGATGAGCAGCTTCGGTTCGTGGAGCACCGTGGTGATGAACTGCACCTTCTGCGCCATGCCCTTGCTCAGCTCCTCCACCTTCTTGTTCCACCAGCCCATCATGTCCCAGCGCTCGAACCAGGCCCTCAGGCGCCTGGTGGCCTCGTCCCGCTTCAGTCCCTTGAGCTGCGCGAGGTAGAGGGCCTGCTCGCCCACCTTCATCTTCTTGTACAGGCCGCGCTCCTCGGGCAGGTAGCCCAGCTGGATCACATCGTCGGGGCCCATCCCGTGGCCGTTGAGCAGCACGCGGCCCTCATCCGGTCCGGTTATCCGCGTGATGATTCGGATCAAGGTGGTCTTGCCCGCGCCGTTGGGGCCGAGCAATCCGAAGACCTGCCCGGAGGGCACCTCCATGGTGATGCCGTCGAGGGCGGTGAACGCGCCGAAGCGCTTGGAGATGCCTTCCAGCTGGAGCATGTGCGGGGCGAAGGTAGCCGCGATGGGCCCGCGTCTCCGGGGCCGTTCAGACCGGCATGGAGCCGCTCATGAAGAGCCGTTGCCCGGCCGCCATGACTTGCGACAGGCGCGCTTGCCTCCGGCGCGGAATACCTTACGCCCATGCCAGGTGGCCCATCCACGCTCTTCCGGGAGCAGCTCCGCGACATCGGCGCGCTCACGGCCTTCGCCGGTCGCTTCTTCCAACAGGCCGTGCACCGCCGCTTCGAGTGGCGCGAGCTGCTCCGCCAGTGCTTCCTCAACGGCTACCGCTCGCTACCGCTGGTGGGCATCACGGCCTTCATCATGGGGCTGGTGCTCACCGTGCAGAGCCGCCCCACGCTGGAGCGGTTCGGAGCGGCCAGCATGCTGCCGGCCATGGTGGCCATCAGCGTGGTGCGCGAGATCGCCCCGGTGATCACCGCGCTGATCGGCGCGGGCAAGATCGGCAGCAGCATGGGCGCCGAGCTGGGCAGCATGAAGGTGACCGAGCAGATCGATGCCATGGAGGTGAGCGGCACCAACCCCTTCCGCTACCTGGTGGTGACGCGCGTGTGGAGCACCACGCTCATGATCCCCGTGCTGGTGGTCCTCAGCGATGCCATCGCCATCTGGGCCACCTGGGTGGGCGTGAACATCAAGGACGATGTGAGCTGGGACCTCTTCTACCGGCAGGTGTTCGAGTCGCTCGAGTTCTCCGATTTCCTGCCCGCCTTCATCAAGAGCTACTTCTTCGGCTTCGCCATCGGCATCGTGGGCTGCTACCGCGGCTACGCCACCGAGAAGGGCACCGAGGGCGTGGGCCAAGCCGCGCACTCCGCCGTGGTCACCGCCTCGCTGCTCATCTTCATCCTCGACCTCATCGCCGTGCAGATCACCGATATCCTGGGCCTGAACTGATGACCGAGGAGCTGGCGCCCTACAACGTGAAGCCGGTTCCGGAGGAGCACGTCGTGGAGGTCCGCGCCCTGGTGAAGGCCTTCGGCACGAACACTGTGCTCAACGGCTTCGACCTGGACCTGCGGCGCGGAGAGAACCTGATGGTGCTGGGCAAGAGCGGCAGCGGCAAGAGTGTGCTCATCAAGTGCATCGTGCGGCTGCTGGAGCCGGATGCGGGCACCATAAACGTGCTCGGGCAGGATGTGCTTGGCCTGGACCAGGAGGCCCTCGACCACCTCCGGGTGAAGATCGGCTTCCTCTTCCAGAGCAGCGCACTGTACGATTCGATGACGGTGAAGGAGAACCTCGAGTTCCCGCTCAGGCGCCATTGGATCGCCAAGGGCGCGCAGGACAGCGATGCCTTGGTGGAGGAAGTGCTCACGGCTGTGGGACTGCCGCACACGCGCGACATGTACCCCAGCGAGCTGAGCGGCGGCATGAAGCGGCGCATCGGCCTCGCGCGCACGCTCATCCTGAAGCCTGAGATCGTGCTGTACGACGAGCCGACCACCGGCCTCGACCCCATCTCGGGCAAGGAGATCGTGGAGCTGATCCTCGAGCTGCAGCGCACCTACGGCACCTCGTCCATCATCATCTCGCACGACCTCAACGTGGCGAAGCTCGCCGCAAACCGCATCATCGTCCTGCACGACGGACGCAACCACGTCGAGGGCAGCTACGACGATCTTCGCGCCTCGACCGACCCCGTGGTGCGCTCATTCTTCATCTTCATGTAATGGCGAAGGAAGGGAACGTGAACGTGCGCCTCGGGCTCTTCGTGCTGATCGGCACGGCGGTGCTCGTGGTGGGCCTGTACCTGCTCGGCAGCAAGCGCGGCCTGTTCAGCAGCACCATCACCGTGAGCGCGGAGTTCCGGCAGGTGGGCGGCCTGCGGCCAGGGAACAACGTGCGCTACGCGGGCATCAACGTGGGCACCGTGGAGCGCCTCTCCATCATCAACGACAGCACGGTGCGCGTGGACATGGCCATCAAGGCCGACCAAGCCCAGCACCTGCGTACCAATGCGGTGGCCACCATCGGGTCCGATGGGCTCATGGGCAACAAGCTGGTGAACCTGGAGCCGGGCGATGGCCCAGGCGCAACGATCACGGAGGGCGCCATGCTGCCCACCTCGGTGCCGCTCGACACCGATGCCATGCTGCGCACGCTCGACCTCACCAACGACAACCTCGCCGCCATCACCAACGACCTGCGGCAGCTGGCAGAGCGCCTCAACCGACCGGGCAGCGTAATCGACCTGTTCAGCGATACGGTGCTCGCCGCGCAGCTGCGGAGCTCCTTGGGCGAGCTGAATGCCACCGCCGAAGCGGCCCATGGCGCCACCAGCCAGCTGAATGCCCTGGTGGGCGATGTGCGCGCGGGCAAGGGCGCCATCGGCACCTTGGTGAGCGACCCGGTGGCCGAGCAGCAGGTCAAGGACTTGCTGCTGCGCCTGCAGCAGCTCTCGGATTCGCTGGCGCAAGCGAGCGGCCGGGTGGATCGCTTCAGCGCGGGCCTCAACGACCCCAAGGGCCTCGCGCATGCCATCACGCAGGACACCGCGCTCGCCAGCGATGTGCGCCGCACGCTGGGCAACCTGGAGCAGGGCAGCGCCACCCTCAACGAGAACCTGAAGGCCCTTCAGCGGAACTGGTTCTTCCGCAAGTACTTCAAGGAACAGGAGAAGGCGAAGCGCAGGCACGACGGCCGCTCACGGCCCTAGGGGAGGAAACGGCCGCGCTCCGCCTCCGTCGGCACGCGGCAGGTGCCGCGTTTGCCGAACCAGGCGTACCGGTTGCGCGCCACCCAAGCGTAGATGCCATCCCGGATGAAGCCTGGCACCAGCAGCAGCAGACCATAGCCGCGCCGCCAGCCGCCTAGATCCATAAGGATGCGGATGGCCGCCTCCGAACGCTGCAGCACCACGCCGCGGCGCAGGTAGACCACGCTCTCCAGCCCTTGGGCCAGGCCGAACGGCAGCTGCTCCTGCGCGGTGGGCCCTTGCAGCGGCGCGAAGCGCAAGACGCCGCGATGGTCGATGCGCAGCAGGCGATCCACGAAGCGGTTGCACAAGCCGCACACGCCATCGAAGAAAACAATGCGCTGTTGGACCACGCGCCCAAGGTAGCCGCGCGGAAAGCCGCGGCCCCCACCGTTTCCGATGGGGGCCGCGCCCATGCAATCCGTTCAGTCCTTACGGCTGAATCACCAGGCGCTCGGTGCACACCTGCTCGTCGGCGGTGATGTTCACCAGGTACATGCCAGCGGCCAAGCTGCCGTTCAGTTCGAGCACCGTGTTGGTAGACTACTTCACCTTGATTTTGCGCGCGGTCATTCCCGAGGACGAGCGTTGCACCCGACCGAACTGCCTGTAGGTCGTATTCATGCCTCAACGCGACGAGCCCCGGCTTTCGCCGGGGCCCGCGCATTGAAGAGATGCGCTGGACGCGACTTACATCATGTCCATGCCGCCGCCCATTCCACCATGACTGTGCGCCGGTGCCTTCTCTTCCTTCTCCTCGCTGATCACGCACTCGGTCGTCAGCAGCATGCTCGCGATGCTGGCGGCGTTCTCCAGGGCCACGCGGGTCACCTTGGTGGGGTCGATCACGCCAGCCGACAGCAGGTTCTCGTACTCCTCTGTGCGGGCGTTGAAGCCGTAGTCGGCCTTGCCCTCGCGCACCTTCTGCACCACGATGCTGCCCTCGAGGCCCGCGTTGGCCACGATCTGGCGCAGCGGCTCCTCGATGGCGCGGCGCACGATGCCGATGCCGGTGGTCTCGTCGTTGTTGGCGCCCTCCATCTTCTCCAGCGCCTTCTGCGCGCGGATGTAGGCCACGCCGCCGCCCGGCACGATGCCCTCTTCAACGGCTGCGCGGGTCGCGTGCAGCGCGTCGTCAACGCGGTCCTTCTTCTCCTTCATCTCCACCTCGGTGGCGGCGCCCACATAGAGCACGGCCACGCCGCCGGCCAGCTTGGCCAGGCGCTCCTGCAGCTTCTCCTTGTCGTAGT
>CAZJTB010000114.1:0-225 GCA_964548485.1 uncultured Chryseobacterium sp.
TCGCTGGGCATCTCGGACCGGTGCATCGTGCAATCCTTCGACCCCGCCGCGCTCGTGGCCGCGCATGCCCTTGCTCCGGAACTGCCGTATGCCCTGCTGGTGGAGAACGCCGAGGGCCCGGATGCGAATCTGGCCCGGCTCCCCTTCACCCCGGCGATATACAGCCCGCATTTCAGCCTGGCCGATGAGGCCCTGCGCAACAAGCTGAAGGAATATGCCGAGGCC
>CAZJTB010000114.1:273-7464 GCA_964548485.1 uncultured Chryseobacterium sp.
CTGGGCGTGAGTGGCATCATCAGCGATTACCCGGACCGGGTGCTGAAGCTGCTCGAAGGGGCTGGTTCGCGCTGAGCCGAACGGGCGGAAGCCGTGGCTTCCACAGCGCCCGATATGATAGTATTACTATTGCATTGAACATTTTAACGCTCGGCTCTGTTACCCCGGCTATCGATAGCACCATTTTCGCGATCATTCGAGCGCATGGACCGATTGCTGAACATGGATGTGCAGGTGCGGGAGCGGGTCTTCACCAAGGACCCCAGCGGCACCGAGCTGGGCCACCGCATCGTGGAGACCAGCATACGGCTGATCGACGAGCTGGGCTTTGAGGCCTTCACCATGGCCAAGCTGGCCAAGGCGCTGGGCACGGCGGAGGCCAGCGTGTACCGCTACTTCGCCAACAAGCACCAGCTGCTGGTGTACCTGGTCGATTGGTACTGGGCCTGGCGCGAGATCAAGCTGGCCTTCGATACGGCCAACATCAACGATAAGCGCGAGCGGCTCGAACGCGGGGTGCGGAGCGTCTGCGGCCCGATCACCGAGCGGGGCGCGCATGCGTATGTGGACCTCAGGGCCTTGTACCGGATCGCCACCAATGAGAGCGCGAAGGCCTTCTTCACCAAGGGCGTGGAGCCAGGCGATAAGGACGGCCATTTCGGGAGCTTCGTGCGCCTGAGCCATCGCCTGCGCGACCTGATCCTCGATGCCAGTCCGGCCCACCCGCATGCCCACGACCTGGCTGCCCTGGTGCTCGAGGGCACCGGCAGCCTGCGCTTCTTCCACGAGCAGCTGCCGGCGCTCTTCAGCAGAACGGCGAAGGGCAAGGACTGCGTCACGGACCTGCTCGTGCACATCGTGTTCGCCTCCATCGATTCCAAGCACAAATGAACCCCATCACGCCCTGGCAGCGGCTCACGCGGCTCTTGCGCCTCGATAAGCGCGAGATCGGGCACATCTACCTCTACGCCTTCGTGGGCGGCGCCATCGGCCTGAGCCTGCCCTTGGGCATCCAGGCCATCATCAACCTGATCAGCGGCGGGCAGGTGGCCGCCAGCTGGGGCGTGCTCGTGGCCTTCGTCACCATCGGCGTGGGCTTCACGGGCGTGCTGCAGATCATGCAGATGGCCCTGGCCGAGAACATCCAGCAGCGCCTCTTCGCACGCAGCGCGCTGGAGTTCGCTTACCGGCTGCCGCGCATCCGCTACGATGCCGCGCAGGGCCGTTACCTGCCCGAGCTGGTGAACCGATTCTTCGACACCACAACCGTGCAGAAGAGCCTGGCGAAGCTCCTGCTCGACATCCCGCTGGCCCTGCTGCAGATCGTGCTCTCGCTGGTGCTGCTGGCGCTCTACCACCCCTTCTTCATCGCCTTCGGCCTGCTGCTGCTGCTGCTGCTCGTGCTCATCTTCCGCTTCACCGGGCAGCGTGGCCTGGCCACCAGCCTGGAGGAGAGCGCCTACAAGTACAAGACCGCCTACTGGCTGGAGGAGCTCGGCCGCAGCCAGGACACCTTCAAGATGGTGGGGCGCACGCGCCTGCCGATCGATCGCGCCGATGAGCTGGTGGGCGGCTATGTGCGCGCGCGCCAGGCCCACTTCAAGGTGCTGGTGGGCCAGTACTCGGCTCTGGTGGCCTTCAAGGTCCTCATCACCATCACGCTGCTGGCGCTGGGCGGCCTGCTGGTGATGAATGAGCAGATGAACCTGGGCCAGTTCGTGGCCGCCGAGATCGTGATCCTGGTGCTCCTCAACGCCGTGGAGAAGATCATCCTCAGCCTCGACCGGGTGTACGACCTGGTGACAGCGCTCGGGAAGATCGGCACGGTCACCGATATCGCACTGGAGCGCACCGGAGGCCTCACCGTGCTCGAACGCGACCCTGCGAAAGGGCTCGCGGTGGAGACCCGGGGCCTGGGCTTCCGCAGCGGCTGGAGCGGCCGGCACGTGCTGGATGGCATCAACCTCGACCTCGCGCCCGGCGAGAAGGTGTGCCTGAGCGGCGCGAACGGATCGGGCAAGACCACCCTGCTGCGCATCCTGGGCGGCGGCATCGCGCCCACCGACGGCAGCGTCACGCTCGATGGGCATGCCATCACCAGCCTCGACCTGGAGCTGGTGCGCTCGCTCATCGGCGATTGCCTCAGCGATGACGATGTATTCACCGGCACCGTGCTTGATAACATCACCGTGGGCCGCGAGTGGATCACCGAGCCCGATGTGGTGGAGGCCTGCCGCGCCACCGGCCTCATGGAGCAGATCGCCCTGCTGCCTAACGGCCTGCTCACCCAGCTCGACCCCGAGGGCGCCCGCCTGCCGAAGAGCCTGGTGAAGCGCATCGTGCTGGCGCGCGCCATCGCCGGCCGCCCCCGCATGATCCTGCTGGAGGACAGCCTGCAGGACTGGGAGCCGAAGGAGCGCGAGCGGCTGCTGGGCTGGATCAGCGCGCCCGAGCGGCCCTGGACCCTGCTGGCCGTGAGCAACGACCCCTGGATGCAGCAGCACTGCCAGCGCGCGCTCCGGCTGCACAACGGACGCATCACTGAGAACCACTGACGCCATGCTCGACCTCAGCCCGCACAACCCCGTGCCCACGCTGGACCGCAGCACCTTCGGCTGCTTCCGCGTGATCGGAATCGCAAGCGCCAACCGCCTCTTCGCGCGTTGGCTCATCGCCGCCTGCGCCGTGGTGGTCATCGGGCTCTTCCTGCCGTGGACGCAGAACATCCGCGCGCGCGGCACCGTCACCAGCCTCAGCCCCGACCAGCGGCCGCAGACCATCCATGCCATCATCCCCGGGCGGCTCGAGCAGTGGTACGTGCAGGAAGGACAGCTCGTAGAGAAAGGCGACACCATCCTGCGCCTCAGCGAGGTGAAGCCCGAGTACTTCGACCCCCTGCTGCTCGACCGTACCCAGGAGCAGATCACCGCCAAGGAGCTCACCGCGCGGAGCTACGACGAGAAGGTGCGCTCGCTCGACGCGCAGATCGACGCGCTCAACGCAGGCCTGCGCATCAAGCTCGAGCAGGCCCAGAACAAGATCATGCAAGCCCGCCTGAAGCTCCAGAGCGACAGCATCCGCGTGCAGGCCGCCGAGACCGAGATGCGCGTGGCCGAGGAGCAGCTGGCGCGCGGCGACCAGCAGTTCAAGGAAGGGCTGCTGAGCAAGGTGGAGCTCGAACGGCGGCAGGTGCAGCAGCAGCGCGCCAATGCCACGCTCATCGACGCGCGCAACAAGTTGCTCGATGCGCGCAACGAGCTGCTCAATGCGCAGCTCGAGGTGAACGGCATCCGCAACGACTACCGCGACAAGCTGAGCAAGGCCGAGAGCGAGAAGTTCGCCAGCATGAGCCAGATGTACACCACCGAGGCCGAGGTGAGCAAGATGCAGGTTGACCTGGCCAACTATACCGTGCGCGCCGGCAACTACTTCGTGACGGCGCCGCAGCGCGGCTACATCACCCGCGCGGTGGTCACCGGCGTGGGCGAGACGGTGAAGGAAGGCGACCCGCTGGTGAGCGTGATGCCCGCCTCGTTCGACCTGGCCGTGGAGCTGTACGTGAGGCCCATGGATATGCCCTTGGTGAACAAGGGGCAGAAAGTGCGCTTCATGTTCGATGGATGGCCAAGCATCGTCTTCAGCGGCTGGCCAAACGCCAGCTACGGCACCTTCGGTGGCCGCGTGGTGGCCATCGACAACTTCATCAGCGCCAATGGCAAGTACCGCATCCTTGTGGCCGAAGACCCTGAAGACGAACCTTGGCCGGGGGCGCTGCGCGTGGGCGGCGGCGCGGTGGGCTTCGCCCTGATGAGCAACGTGCCCATCTGGTACGAGCTCTGGCGGCAGATCAATGGCTTCCCGCCAGACCTGTATGCCAACCCGGTTGATGTGAGCTTGAAGGCCGAGGACCAGAAGAAATGATCGCCATCGCGGACATCGGCCCTCGCGCGCAACGGCGCCTTCGCATGCTGCTCTGCGTGATGCTCGCGCTCATGAGCGCAGCCGCCAGTGCCCAGGTGCCTGCGTCGCTCACCCGCGACGCCTTCGTTCGCCTGGTGCTGGAGCATCACCCCATGGCGCGCCAGGCCGCCCTGCGCAATGAGATGGGCGATGCGGCCGTGCGCGGCGCGCGCGGCGGCTTCGATCCAGTGGCTACCGCATCATACGATGCCAAGGACTTCGACGAGAAGAACTACTTCACGCTGCTCCAGGCCGGGCTCAAGGTGCCCACCTGGTACGGCATCGACCTGCTAGCCGGATTCGAGCAGAACGATGGGGCCTTCCTCGACCCGCAGGGCACCGTGCCTGCGGATGGCCTGCTGAAGGCGGGCCTGAAGGCCTCCCTGGGCCAGGGCCTCTTCATCGACGAGCGGCGCGCCGCGCTTCGCCGCGCCCAAGCCTACCAGCGCGCCACGGAAGGCGAGCGCCGCATGCTGCTGAACGCCCTGCTGCTGCAGGCCCTCAGCGACCACACCGACTGGGTGGCCGCCCACGAGGCCCTGCGCGTGAGCGACGAGGCCGTGGAGCTCGCTTTGATCCGGCTCAATGCGGTGCGCGACAACTGGCGCGGCGGCGACCGTCCGGCCATTGACACGCTGGAGGCCTACATCCAGTACCAGGACCGCCTCATGCGCCAGCAGCAAGCCGACCTGAACGTGCGCAACGCCGCGCTGCGCCTGAGCAACCACCTGTGGGATGCCGGTCAGCGCCCGCTTGAGCTGCAGTCCGGCGTGCGCCCCGACCGGCAGGACCTCCTATCGCCGCTCAGCTTCACGCTGCCTGATACACTGGTCACCACCGCGCTCGATGCCCACCCGCTGCTGGTGCAAACCATCGCGCGCATCGATCAATTGGAGGTGGACCGCCGCCTGCGGGCCGAGTACCTGAAGCCCGACCTGGACGTGAAGTACCACTGGCTCGGCAACGCTGGCGCCATCAGTAGCGGCGAGGGCGCGCGCCTGCTGGGCAACGGGCAGCTCGTGGGCGTGGGCTTCAGCATGCCCTTGCTGCTGCGCCGCGAGCGCGGCGACCTGGCCATGGCGCGCCTGCGCCTGAGCGATGCCGGCCTCTCGCTGGACCGCGACCGCCAGCTGATCCGCAACCGCATCCGTGAGCGCGCCAACGACATCGCACTGCTGCGCCAGCAGACCGACCTCGGGCAGAGCATGGTGCGCAACAACGAGCGCCTGCTCGCCGGGGAGAACGCGCGCTTCGCAGCCGGTGAGAGCTCCCTGTTCCTGGTGAACGCGCGCGAAGTGCCGCTTATCGACGCCCGCATCCGCCAGGTGGAGCTCGAGGCGCGCCTGCGCAAGGCCTTCTTCGCCCTCGACCATGAGGCGGGCACCCTGTGGAGCGCGTGGTCGCGCTGATCCAGAACGCCATGATCCACATCACCATCCAGACCCGCAGCGTGGAGGCCGCCGAGCGGCTCGCCCTGCACCTCATGCAGCGTCAGCTGCTCCTCTTCGCCACGCTGGATACGAACCACGAGGAGCTCCTCCTGGTGGATGGCCAGCTGCAGCGCACCCAGCAGCTCCTGCTGCAGGGCATGTCGAAGGCGCTGCTCTACCGCGAGGTGGAGGCCGAGGCGTATGCCCTGCTCAGCGACGAGGTGGTGCGCATCCATGCCACGCCCATCACGCACATGGACCCCGTGGCGCAGCGTACCTTGCTGGAGCAGGTGGCCAAAGCCTGAGACCATGCGGTACCAAGCGATCATCCTGATGATGCTTCTGGCAGCGCCCTTCGCGTGCAACGCCCAGTTCAGCAACCGCCTCGACGCGGTGCAATGGGTGCAGCAGGGCGACATCCAGCTGCGCCTCGGCAACAGCGAGCAGGCGCTGCGGCTCTACACCATGGCCGTTGAGACCGACCGCGGATTCGCCGATGCCTACATGAAGCGCGCGTCGCTCTACGAGCGCCTTGGACAGCCGCAGATGGCCATGGCCGACCTGAACCGCGCGCTGGAGCTCAACCCATACAGCGAGTACATCTTCGACCGGCGCGCCAAGGTGAGGCTGCTCATGAACGACGTGAAGGGCGCCGACGAGGACTGGGCCACCGCCGTATCGCTGCATCCTTACGACGACCTGCTGCGCGAGAGCCGCATCGACGCCTACCTGAGCACGGGCGATGTGGAGCGCGCCATCGAGCAGATTGATTCGCTGCTGATCGTGAAGCCGAAGGATGTGCTGCTGCTCCTGAAGCGGGGCTCGGCCAGCCTGCAGATGGACGATGCCGCCGGCGCCTTGAAGCACTTCGAGGATGCCAGGCGGATCGCCCCGCGCCTCGCCATCGTGCACGACCTGCGCGGCGTGGCCCTGATGCGACTCCGGCGCTGGAAGGATGCGCTGCCCGCGCTGGACAGCGCCGTCGTGCTCGACCCCTACTTCGACCTGGCCTGGTACAACCGCGGCCTGGTGCACCTGCAACTGGGCCATGCGGCACAGGCACGCCAGGACATGGATCAGGCGCTGAGCCTCGCGGCCGATCGCCCGCACATCTTCTTCCAGCGCGCGGTGCTGCGCAAGCAGGATGGCGATCTGGTGGGGGCCCGCGAGGATTACGACCGCGCGCTCGAGCTCGACCCGGGCTACCTCGAGGCCCAGTACAACCGCGCCTTCGTGCGCAAGCAGCTGGGCGACCATGCTGGCGCATTCGCCGATGCGGATGAGGCCCTGCGCCAGGCGCCGGACGATGCCGATGCCTGGAACATGAAGGGCAGCCTGCACCTGCTCTACGGCGAGTTCGCGGCCGCCATCGCGTGCTTCGACCGCGCCATCCAGATCAATGGCCTGCACGACAAGGCCTTCTTCAACAGGGCCATGGCCCAGCACATGACCTACCGGCCCAACCAGGGCTGCGACGACCTGCGGCGGAGCGCCGAGCTGGGCAATTCCAAAGCACGCGAGGCGCTGGGCTACTTCTGCTCGAACTGAAGGCGGCTAGGGGCGCGCGAGCCGCGCGTTGATCCCGCGCACGAGCTCATCCAATCCGGCGCTCCAGGCCGCATCGGTTGGCGGCATGGCACGCAGACGCTGGCAGAGCGCGCCGAGCCCTTCCGGATCCAACGCATCGAGCTGAGGCCGTAAAGAATGAAGCACGCGCACGACCTTATTGCTGTCGCCAGCCCCACGCGCGTTCTGGAGCGTAGCGATGCGCTCGGGTGCCTGCCGCTTGAAGAGCGCTAGC
>CAZJTB010000115.1:0-1969 GCA_964548485.1 uncultured Chryseobacterium sp.
GTGGTGCCGGTGAGCTTGATGATCTCCTCGGCGAACTGCGCGATGGTGATCTCGCTGGGGTTGCCCACGTTCACGGGGCCGGCGTAATCGCTCAGCAGCAGGCGGTAGATGCCTTCGATGAGGTCATCCACGTAGCAGAAGCTGCGGGTCTGCGAGCCGTCGCCGAACACGGTGAGGTCCTCGCCGCGCAGGGCCTGGCCGATGAAGGCCGGCAGCACGCGGCCGTCGTTCAAGCGCATGCGCGGGCCGTAGGTGTTGAAGATGCGCACGATGCGCGTCTCCAGGCCGTGGTAGGTGTGGTAGGCCATCGTGATGGCCTCCTGGAAGCGCTTGGCCTCATCGTACACGCCACGTGGGCCGATGGGGTTCACGTGGCCCCAGTAGTCCTCGGTCTGCGGGTGCACCTGCGGATCGCCGTACACCTCGCTGGTGCTGGCCACCAGGATGCGCGCGCCCTTGGCCTTGGCCAGGCCGAGCAGGTTGTGCGTGCCCAGGCTGCCCACCTTCAAGGTCTGGATCGGGATCTTCAGGTAATCGATCGGGCTGGCGGGGCTTGCGAAGTGCAGGATGTACTTCAGCTCGCCGGGCACATGCACGAACTTGGAGACATCGTGGTGGTAGAACTCGAACTGCTCCAGCTTGAAGAGGTGCTCGATGTTCTTGAGCCGCCCGGTGATGAGGTTGTCCATGCCGATGACATGGTAGCCCTCCCGGATGAAGCGGTCGCAGAGGTGCGAACCAAGGAAGCCTGCGGCTCCGGTGATGAGGACTCGTTCGCGATTCATGATCAGACAATTAGATGATCAGAAGATCAGACGATGCAAATGCCCTCTTCCGCCGATCATCTGATTCTCTGATCATCTGATCCGTTGATCGGATTTCAGGCGTTCACCGGTTTCTTCACTCCCACGGTCTGGCGGCCCACGCTCACGTAGGTGAAGCCCAGCTTCTCCATCTCATCGAGCTCGTAGAGGTTGCGGCCATCGAAGATGGTCTTCTCCTTCAGCAGCTCGCCCACGCGCTTGAAATCCGGCGTGCGGAACAGCGCCCATTCGGTGGCGATGATGAGCGCATCGGCGCCCTTCAGCGCCTCATACTCGTCCTGGGCGAATTCCATGCGATCGCCCTTCAGCTTCTTCACGTTGGCCATGGCCTCGGGGTCGAAGGCCACCACGCTCGCGCCGGCCTTCACCAGTTCATCGATCACGTACAGCGCCGGCGCCTCGCGGATGTCGTCCGTGTCGGGCTTGAAGGCCAGGCCCCAGAGGGCGAAGCGCTTGCCGGTGAGGTCGCCGAAGTGCCTCTTGATCTTGGGGATGATGGAGGTCTTCTGACCCTCGTTCACCTCCATCACGGCGTTGATGATCTGGAACTCGTAGCCGGCCTCCTTGCCGCTCTTGGCCAGGGCCTGCACATCCTTGGGGAAGCAGCTTCCGCCGTAACCGATGCCGGGGAAGAGGAAGCGCTTGCCGATGCGGCTGTCCGTGCCGATGCCGATGCGCACCTTGTCCACGTCGGCGCCCACCTTCTCGCAGAAGTTCGCGATCTCGTTCATGAACGTGATCTTGGTGGCGAGGAAGGCGTTGGCGGCGTACTTGGTGAGCTCGGCGCTGCGCTCGTCCATGAAGATGATGGGGTTGCCCTGGCGCACGAAGGGCTTGTAGAGGTCCTCCATCACCTTGCGGGCGCGCTCGCTGCTGGTGCCCACCACCACGCGGTCGGGCTTCAGGAAGTCGTCCACGGCGAAGCCCTCGCGCAGGAACTCGGGGTTGCTCACCACGTCGAACAGGTCCTCCTTGGCGTTCTTCGCCAGCGCGGCATGCACCTTCTCGGCGGTGCCCACCGGCACGGTGCTCTTGTCCACGATCACTTTATAGTCCGTGATCATGCGGCCCAGCTCATCGGCCACGCCCAGCACGTACTTCAGGTCGGCGCTGCCGTCCTCGCCGGGGGGCGTGGGCAGGGCCAG
>CAZJTB010000115.1:1979-2220 GCA_964548485.1 uncultured Chryseobacterium sp.
TGATCTGCGCGTCCTTGATGGCGCTCTTCAGGTCGGTGGTGAAGTGCAGGCGCCCCTGGCGGATGTTGCGCTCGAAGAGCACGTCGAGGTGCGGCTCATAGATGGGCACCTTGCCATCCTTCATCATCTGCACCTTGTTGGCGTCGATGTCCACGCAGATCACGTGGTTGCCGGTCTCGGCGAAGCAGGTGCCGGTCACCAGCCCTACGTATCCTGTTCCTACTACTGCGATGTTCATGGA
>CAZJTB010000115.1:2230-4544 GCA_964548485.1 uncultured Chryseobacterium sp.
GGCGCGTCATGACGCGCCCGTGCTTAGTTGTTGAAGAAGGCCTTCACCGTATGGGTGATGTGCGCCAATTGCTGCTCATCGAGCTCAGTACTCATCGGCAGCGAGAGCACTTCGTGGGTGATGGACTCGGTCACGGGCAATGATCCTTCCGCGAAGCGGGCGGTCTTGTACGCGTTCTGCAGGTGGCAGGGTACAGGGTAGTAGATCATGGCCGGCACCCCCTGCTTCTCCAGGTGCTCCTTCAGGGCGTCGCGGCGCCCGTTGGCCACCTTCAGGGTGTATTGGTGGAACACATGCGTGCTGCTGGAGCTGCGCTCGGGGATGGTGAGGCCCGGGATGCCCTTGAAGGCCGCATCGTAAGCGGCTGCGGCGCGGTTGCGCGCGGCGGCGTACGCATCCAGGTGGCGCAGCTTGATGCGCAGGATGGCGGCCTGCATGCTGTCCAGGCGGCTGTTCACGCCCACCACCTCGTGGTAGTAACGCACATCGCTGCCGTGGTTGCACACGCGGCGCAGCTTCTTCGCCAGCTCATCATCGTTGGTGAAGAGGGCCCCGCCATCGCCGTAGCAACCCAGGTTCTTGCTGGGGAAGAAGCTGGTGGTGCCGATGTGGCCGATGGTGCCGGCTTTCTTCCTTGTGCCGTCGGGGAAGGTGTAATCGCTGCCCACCGCCTGGCAGTTGTCCTCGATCACGAACAGGTTGTGCTCGCGGGCGATGGCCATGATGGGCTCCATGTCGGCGGTCTGCCCGAAGAGGTGCACGGGCACGATGGCCTTGGTCCTCGGGGTGATCTTCCGCCTGATGTCGTCCGGGTCGATGTTGAAGGTGCCGGGCTCCACATCGGCGAACACCGGCGTGAGGCCCAGCAGGCCGATCACCTCCACCGTGGCCACGAAGGTGAAGGAGGCGGTGATCACCTCGTCGCCGGGCTTCAGGTCCAGGGCCATCATGGCGATCTGCAGCGCGTCGGTGCCGTTGGCGCAGCCGATGGCGTGCTTCACGCCGAGGTAAGCGGCAAGTTCCTTCTCGAACTCCTTCACCTCGGGGCCGTTGATGAAGGCGGCGCTCCCCAGCACGCGCAGAACGGCAGCATCCACCTCGTCCTTGATGGCGTTGTACTGGCTCACCAGATCCACCATCTGGATGGGCTTCGTAGGGGTGCGGGTCTCCATGCGCAGGGGGCTTTCTTGAAGCGGCGGCGAAGATAGCCCGGCCCCTTCGGCCCACGCACCGGGCGCCATGCGGGCTGCCGTTACTTTGGCGCACCGCCATGCTCCGCAAGCACGCCGCCCTGGCGCTCTTGATTCTACTGCCGCTCCCGATGCTCGGGCAGCGCCTCCTATCCATCCGCGACAGCACCATCGCGCTGGTGGCGGTGCAGGCCAGCTACGCCCACCAGTGGCCCGGTGGCGACCTGGCCACGCGCTTCGGCGCGAACAGCAACCTGGGCATCAGCACGTACCGCAAATTCAAGAGCAACTGGCTCATCGGCGCCGAGGGCAGCTTCATCTTCGGGAATCAGGTGCGCGAACCGGGCATCCTGCGCAATGTGATCAACAGCTCGGGCCAGATCGTGGATCAGGATGGCATTATGGCCGATGTGTTCCTCTTCCAGCGCGGCTGGTCCGCCTTCGGCTTCGTGGGCCGCATGCTGCCGGTGATCGGGCCCAATCCGAACAGCGGGCTGGTGATCAAGCTCGGGGGCGGCTATCTCCGGCATAAGGTGCGCGTGCAGACCCAGCAGAATGTGGTGCCCCAGCTGGAGGATGAGTATCTGGAGGGATACGACCGGCTGACCGCAGGGCCCGCAGCGCTCGCCTATGTGGGCTACCATCACTTCGGGAACCGACGGCTGGTGAACTTCCACATTGGACTTGAGTTGATGGCGGGCTTCACCGAACCGCTGCGGGCCTTCAACTTCGACACCGAGCAGTACAACGCGGGCGGCCGTTTCGACCTGCTCTCCGGCATCCGCGCGGGCTGGAGCCTGCCCATCTACCGGCGGCACGACGACCGCTTCCACTACTGACATGCCCCTGCTCTACGACCTGGGCCTGGGCCTCTACCGCGCGGGTATCCAATTGGCCCAGCCCTTCTCGCCCAAGGCGCGGCGCTGGGTGGCCGGACGCCGCGGCCTTTGGGAGCGCGTGGAAGCGCGGCGCGATGCCCTGCGCGGCTGCCTGTGGATGCATTGCGCCAGCGTGGGCGAATTCGAGCAGGGGCTACCCGTGCTGGAGTCGCTCAAGCGCCGGTGGCCGGAGCGCCCCGTGCTGGTCACCTTCTTCAGCCCAAGCGGCTACGAGGCGCGCAAGCA
>CAZJTB010000115.1:4644-7433 GCA_964548485.1 uncultured Chryseobacterium sp.
CCATCGGGGTGGCGCAGGTGACGGTGGCTGGCGATACGCGATTCGATCGCGTCGAGGCCATCGCGCGGGCGAGCGGCGCCCTGCCCATCGGCCAGGCCTTCCATCGCGCCATGGATGCGCCGGTGCTGATTGCCGGGAGCACATGGCCACCCGATGAACGCCTGCTGGCCGAGGCCCTGCAAGGCATGGCTCCGCCGCCCCGCGTGCTGCTGGTGCCGCACGAACCATCGGAAAGCGGGCTGCGCGCGGCAGCTGCCCGGATGCCGCAGCCGGTGACGCGCTGGAGCGAGATGGAGCGCCGCTTGGACTCGCCGCGCGCGTCTGAACCGGGCATTCCGCCGGATGAGGACCCGCTCTTCGCCCGAACCCTTCTCGTGGACAGGATGGGCCTGCTCGCGCGCTTATACCAGCATGCCGATGCGGCCTACGTGGGCGGGGGCTTCACGGATGGCATCCACAGCATCCTGGAGGCTGCGGCCTGGGGCAAGCCCGTGATCTTCGGGCCGCGCCACCGGAAGTTCAACGAGGCGCAGGGCCTTATCGACGCCGGTGGCGGCTTCGAGATCCGCGATGCGGAGCAGCTGCGATCAACGCTTCAACGCCTGCTGCGCGACCGCGCATCGCGGGAAGCTGCCGCTGCTGCGGCGCTCGGCTATGTGCGCGAGCACTTGGGCGCCGCCGAGCGCATGGCATCGATCATCGGCAGCGAGGCGCGCTGATCACTTCTTCGTCTCCAGCAGGAAATCGATGCGCACCGGCAGGTATTCGACCTCGATCATGGAGTTCGTGCCGAAGGCAGCATACTCATCGGGGCCCACCCGCGCGAGCTCCCAGCCCGCGATGAGCGACTTGTCGTTGTCGCCGCGCAGGATCGGCTTCGTGCGGTAGGCGCCCTTCTCATCGAAATAGGCATACACGGTGTAGCTGCCCGTGGTGGGCTTCGGTGCGATGCGGCCACCGCTCTTGCGCAGCTCGGCCACGGCATCGCTGTCCCACAGGAAGATGTGGAGCTGGTCCTTGAAGGCGACGGGGAATGAGCGGCCCATGATGGGGTCGTCGCCGATGGTCCAGCGCTTGAACCAGGTGCTCCAGGCCACCTGGCCATCCTTGCCGATGCTGCGCGCCAGCACCGGCCCCCGGTAGAAGCGCTGGTAGCGCTTGGCCGTTTCCGGATTCGTGTACACCGCGGCGAAGGCGATCTCGTTCACGATGTAGAAGCCGCCGTTCTCGCGCGGCAGCAGGGCGATGACATCCGTGGCGGAGCGCAGCCGCTTCTGCTCCTTCTTTCCGCTCTTCGCATCGTCTTGCTTGCTCTCGGTCACGCCCACGCTCTCCTCGGCCTCCAGGTCGATGCCCTCGGCGAATGGGAAGAGCTGCGGTAGTCCACCGGCCTCCAGCGAATCGACCCAGGCCACGAAGTTGCCCAGCTTGCGGCCACCGTTCGCATAGATGCCGGCAAAGGCGATGCGGCCGCCCACCGGCTGCAAAAGGCCACCCGTAGGCGCGTAACCGGCATCGAGGCCGGTGCCCAGCCGCGAAAGGTCGTCGGCATCCACCCGGTGGAGCACCACTTCGTTCGTTGCGCCGTCGCCGTCATCGCTGCCGCGCCTTTTGATGACGAGGAAGGCGGTGCCATTCCCATCCACAGCCGCGCTGAGCACCTCGCTCTGCCCTCCACCGGATTCGAGGCGCAGGATGTGCTGCCATTTCAGGTTCATCTGCTTATCGACCAAGGCAAGCAGGTAGAATGGGGCGTCGTCGCTTCCGCTGCGCATCTCCGGGCTATGGATGAGCAGATAAGAGGAGTCGGCCGCGATGGCTGTGCTCCATTTGTCGCGCGTGGCGTTGCCGGCCTTCGCGTACAAGGCCTGGCGCTCCTTCACCTCCACCGGGAAGGCGCAGATGCGGTCGAAGCTGGGCGGGTGCCGCGTGAGGTTGGGGTCTATGTGCTGGTAGTAGAGCGCCACCTCCTCCTGGCCTGCGGTGCGGGCGATCAAGGTGGGCTTGCGGCCGATGACCACCAGGTCCTCGAGCAGCAGGCGCTCCTTGCCACGGCGCTCCAGCACGGGCTCAAGGCTGCGCTCGTAGGTGAGCTTGGCGCGGTCGTAGGCATCGAGCCGCGGGCTCTGCTTGGTGAAGGCCTTGGTATCGAAATCGGGGCTCCGGAGCACCAGGTAGGTGGCCGGCCCGCTGCTGATGATGCGGTACGGCATCATGCCCGGGTCGGGCTTGTGAGCAACCCCGATCCGGGCCTTCACCTTAAGGCGGTCGTCGGCCTTCGCAGCGGGCTGGGCCAGCAGCATGGCGCCGTGAAGTAGGAAGACCGGGACAGCGAGATGGCGTGCGGTGCGGAGCATGCGCGGGACGGGTATTCGTTGCGGGGCGTGAATGTAGGCCGCGCGCCCATGCCAATGCGATGCCACGGCGGTCAGCGCAGCTTGGGATTGCCTTGGTGGCGGTCGTGATCGCGCTCCGCTTTGCCGGCCATGCGGCGCTCCCAAGCCGCCTGCAGATCCGTGCCCGTCTGGTTGGCCAGGCAGAGCACCACGAAGAGCACATCGGCGAGCTCCTCGCCCAGCTCCTTCCCGCGATCGGCCTCCTTCTCGCTCTGCTCACCGTACCGCCGGGCCATGATGCGGGCCACCTCGCCCACCTCCTCGGCCAGCATGGCCATGTTCGTGAGGGGCGAGAAATACCGCACGCCATGGCGGGTGATCCAGGCATCCACTTCGCCGCAGAGCGTCTTCACTGCGGGCTTGCTTTTATGCTCTGATTCGCTAGTTTCATTG
>CAZJTB010000116.1:0-3024 GCA_964548485.1 uncultured Chryseobacterium sp.
CTGAAGGTGCCCTTGCAGGTCTTGGCGATCGGCGCCACTTTCTGCACGAGGTCCACATAGGTCACGGTCTGCTGGATGTCGAGGTCGCGCACATCGTAGCGCAGGTCGATGCTGGCGCCCTTGCTGCTGCGCGCCTCGTAGCCGCCCGCCATGGTGATGCTGCCGCCGAAGAGGTTGAAGAAGACATCCTTCAGGTCCACGCGCTGATCGTGGATGCGCAGGCCGCCGCGCACGTTGGTGAGGTTGAGCTGGTCGTAGATCACTTCCTTCACCGTAAGGCCCATGCGGAAGTCGATGTTGCCGGGCACCTCGATCACGCTGAGCGATGAGCTGTCGGCCGGTGCGCTGCTGGCGGCAGAGGCAGGCTCGCTGGGGCCCATGAGCTCGTTCAGGTCGAACTTGTTGGCCGTGAGGTCGATGCTGCCGGTAAGGGTGCTGTCGCGCAGCCACCAGGCGATGTAGTTGTCCATGCGGCCCTTGGCCTGGATGGTGCTGCTGCCCACGCTGCCATCGAAGCTGGTGAGCGCGAGGAAGCGGGGGCTGAAGTCGAAGTAGAGGCTGTTGATGCCCAAATCGTAGGGCAGCGAGTCGGTCTTGTAGGCCATGCCCAGCAGGATCAGTCGGCCATCGGCCTGGAACTGCTCGTAGCGCTGGGCCTCGATGGCGCTCATGGCGCCTTTCATGCGCACGTCGGCGGTGATGCGGCCGCTGAGGTCCTCGCCGGGCATGGGCACCACCTGCTTCAGGCTGGCCAGGTCCAGGTTGGCCTTCAGCTCGGCATCCACGTTGGGGTCGCTGATGGGCTTGGTGAGGTGCAGGCGCGCTTCCACGGGATTGCCGGCCATCTTCAGGGCGAAGCGCTTCAGGTCAACGATGGTGCCATCGAGGTCCTTGCCGCCGGGGCTGGTCACCTTCAGGTCCACGAAGATGTCATCGACCGAGGCGGGCAGGTCGGGGTACTTGAAGCGTCCGTTGTCCACGTCCACCGTTAGGCCGAAGCCGGGCATGGACCCCTCCGCGTAGGTGCCCTTCACGTAGCCGCTGAATCCGGCCTTGCCGCTCATCTGCACGCCCTTCAGGTCGCTGGCGAAGGCGGCGGGCACCAGCGAGAGCAGGGTGCCGAAGTCGGTCTTCTTCGCGCCCCAGGTGATGTCCATGTCGATGGGGTCGCCAGGCATGGCCACGTAGCCATCGAAGCCCAGCACGAGGTCGTTCACCGCCAGCTCGTTCTCCTTGAAGGTGAACTTCATGTTGGGCATGTCCATGTCGAGGTCGGCCTTCATGTCCACACGCACGTTCTTCAGGTACTTCACGCCATCGAACACCACGTTCACGGTATCGGCGTGGGTGGTGGTGCGCAGCACGAAGAGGTCCTGCGTGAAGTCGCCGCTGCCTTGGTGGTCGAGGCCCAGCAGGTCCATGTAGTAGGGCAGCGATTCATCGTCGTAGATCAAGCGGGCATCCTCGATCCAGTACTCGCGCAGGCCGATGTTGAACTTGGAAGCGGCGGTGTCGGCGGGCGGCTGGTCGGCGGTGGCGGTGGTGTCGGCCTTGGCGATGTCCCAGTTGGCGCGGCCATCCTTCAGCACCTTCACGTGGATGCGCGGCCGGTCGAGCCCGATGCGCTTGATGTCGATGCGGTCGCCGAAAAGGCTCTTGATGTCAACCGTGGCGATGAGGCGGCCGATGCGCGCCAGCTCGATGCCCTCGAAGGGCGCGTGGTTCAGCACGCTCACGTCGGCGATTTCCACGGTGAGGTCCGGGAAGCTCCGGATGATGGTGATGTCCCATTCGCCCCAGTTCACCGTGGCATTCAGGCTCTTGTTCACCTCGTCCTTCACGGCCGCTTCGATCTTGTCCTTGAAGAGGATGGGGATGAGCACCGCCGCTGCGATGAGCAGCACGAAGAGGATGCCGAGGGTGAGCCCGATGCGCTTGAGCCATTTCATGGTTCTGGGATGCTTGTTGTCTCAGGTGGGTTTACGGGCCGCCAGGCCGGGTTCGGGCCATGCCGGGCGGCGCGTCACGCAAAGATCGTTCCCGCTAGGGGCCTTCCTTGTCGATCGGTGCAGCATACAATTGACAACCGCGCACCAGCAATCCATGACCCCAACCCTCAACCTGTCATCCCGGCCTTGAGCCGGGGCAACCTTCAACCCTCAACCCTCAACCTGTTATCCCGGCCTTGAGCCGGTGCAACCTTCAACCCTCAACCTGGAACAACCGTTCCCCCTCCCCATGCGCCACCACGCTGCACACGGCGGCGTCGCCGGTGATGTTCACCACGGTGCGGAACATGTCCAGCGGGCGGTCAACGGTGAAGACGATGGCCACCCAGGCCGGATCGAGGCCGAGGCTTGAGAGCACCACCACCAGGAGCATGAGCCCCGCGCTGGGGATGGCGGCCGCGCCGATGCTGGCCAGCGTGGCGGTGAGCACGATGCTGAGCTGCTGCATGAAGGTGAGGTCCACCATGTGCAGCTGGGCCAGGAACACCACGGCCACGGCCTGCAGCAGGCTGGTGCCGTCCATGTTCACGGTGGCGCCCACGGGCAGCACGAAGCTGGCGGTGGCCTTGCTCACGCCGATGTTCTCCTCCACGCAGCGGATGGTGGCCGGCAGCGTGGCGGCGCTGCTGCTGGTGCTGAAGGCGAGCAGTTGCGCCGGGCTCATGGCCTTGAGGAAGCGCCTGAACACGTTGCGGCGCATGAGCGCGGTCATCAGCGCGGGGTAGATCACGAAGACCACGATGGCCAGCCCGAGCACCACGGTGGCCATGTAGCCCGCCAGCCCCTTGAAGAGCTCGGCCACCGCGCCGGGATCGTCGCCAGCCATCCGCGCCACCACCCCGGTCATCAGCGCGAACACGAAGTAGGGGGCGGCGCGCATCACCACCTCCACCATCTTCATGAACACGTCGTTGCAGCCGTTCATAAAGGCGTTCACCGGCCCGGCGCGGTCGGCCGGGATCATCAAAAGCATCACCCCGAAGAAGATGGAGAAGAAGATCACCTGCAGCATCAG
>CAZJTB010000116.1:3124-7394 GCA_964548485.1 uncultured Chryseobacterium sp.
AGCTCGTAGTTGATGCGGTTGGCCACGCGTTTGGCATCATCGCCCCAGGTGCCGGGGCGCAGCAGGTTCACCACCAGCAGGCCCACGGCCACGGCGATCACCGTGGTGGCCAGGTAGATGGCCAGCGTGCGGAAGCCCAGGCGCCCCAGCCGCGTCACCTCGCCCATGCCGGCCACGCCCGTGATGATGCTGAAGAGCACCAGCGGCACCGCGATCAGCTTCAGCAGGTTGATGAAGATGTCGCCGAAGGGCGCCACCCAGTCGAGGTTGAAGCGGCTCCAGCCCAGGTGGCTGCTGATGATGGCGTAGGCCACGCCGGCGGCCATGCCGATGACGATGCGCGCGGGCAGTGAGGGCTTCATGCCGCCAAGATGCGCATTCGCGCCAAGCTCATCGCGCGGGCCTGCGCGCCAGCAGGGCCACCAGCGCGGGCATCAGCAGCAGCTCGGCCACGAAGGCGAAGGCCAGCGTGCAGGTGACCAGGATGCCCATGTAGCGGATGCTGGCGAAGCCGGAGAGCCCCAGCAGCAGGAAGCCCGAGAGCAGCATCAGGTTGGTCACGGTAACCGCCTTGCCCGTGCGCATGTAGGTGCGGCGCAGGGCGAAGGCGGGCGCCCGCCCCTCGCGCAGGTTCTGGCGAAGCGCCGCCAGCATGTGGATGGTGTCGTCCTCGGCGATGCCGAAGGCGATGCTGAAGATGATGGCCGTGCCCACCTTCAGGTCGATGCCCAGCACCCCCATCACGCCCGCGATGAAGATCAGCGGCAGCAGGTTGGGCAGCAGCGCCACCAGCACCATGCGCCAGTCGCGGAAGAACCACAGCATGATGAGCGCCGTGAGGCCCACCGCGAGGGCCATGCCGCGCATGAGCTGCGCGCTCAGCGTGGCGTTGTTGCGGTCGATCAGGTACGCCATGCCGGTCTGGTGGAAGCGCACCGCCTCCGGCGCGCCGTGCGCGGCTATGTAGGCCTCCAGTGCGGCATTCTTGCCCATGTGGATGAGGCCGCCTTCATCCACCATGCGGCCGCTGATGCGAGCCCGCGCGCCATCGTCGGTTGCGATGGCGCCGAGCAGCTGGCGGCCCAGGAGCTTGGCGCGACGCGCCAGACGCGCGCATTCGGCGCTGTCCGCGGGAAGGCGGTACTGGGCCGCATCGCCGGCATTGAAGGCCTTGTTCAGGCTGCGCATCACCGTCACCGGCGAGCTGATGCCATCCACGCCGTAGGCGGTGTCCAAGTGGTCCTGCACGCGCTCCATGGCTTGCAGCGCGCGCAGGTCCCACACGGAATGCCCGGGCAGCGCCTCCACTTCCATCTCGAAGGGTCGCACGCCGCCGAAAGCGCGCTCGAACCAGGTGAAGCCTTCCTTCAGCGGGTCGCTGTCGGGCAGGTCCTCCAGCAGGTAGTTGTTCACCCGGATGCGCGATGCCGCGCCCGCGCTCAGCAGGCCGAGGATCAGGAAGCCGTAGAGGATGCGCCGCCGATGCCGGAGCGTCCACCGGAAAAGGCCGGGCAGGTGCCGGTCCCACGGCGAAGGCTGCGCGGCCAGGGGCAGCAGCTTCATCGGGTCGGCGATCACCAGCAGCGCGGGCAGCAGCACGAAGGCGAGCGCGAAGCACATGAGCACGCCCATGGCGGTGTAGAGCCCGAATTCCTGCAAGGGCGGTATGCTCGCCGTTCCCAAGGTGGCGAAGCCGATGCCGCTGGTGACGGCCGTGAGGAAGGTGGGCAGCCCCACTTCGTGATAGGTGAGCGCGATGGCGCGCGTCTTGGGCACGCCCTGCCGGATCTCCTCCAGATAGCATTCGAGGATGTGCACCACATCGCTCATGCCCACCACGAAGAGGATGGTGGGCAGCAGCATGGTGAGGATGCCGAGCGGCTTGCCCAGGAGGGTCATGAGGCCCACCTGCCACAGGATGGCCAGGCCCACCACGGCGATCGGCATCCACACGCCGCGCGCGCTGCGGAAGCCGACCCAGAGGAAGACCGCCAGCAGGGCGATGGAGGCGCCCAGGAAGAAGAGCGTCTCCTTCACCATCACCTGGATGTAATGGTCCTGCCCCACGATGCGGCCCACCATGCGCGCATCGGCCAGCCCGGTCTCGGCCAGCACGCGGCGGGTATCGGCCAGCAGGCTGTCGCACCGGGCCTTGCTCAGGCCGGGCTCGGCGTTCAGAGCCAGTAGCATGGCGCTGCCATCCTTGCTGAAGAAGAAGTCGCGTACGCGCGGGTCGGACCAGATGCGCGCTGAGTCGGTGGCCAGCAGCGAATCCTCGGCGAAGCGGAGGTAGGGCCGCTCGAAGAGGCCCAGCGGGGTGATGATGGGCTCGGTGAGGCGCGTGGGGCTCAGCACCTTCATCACCCGGGGCAGGCGCTCCAGCCGCGCGGCGAGCGAATCGGCGCGGGTGAGCAGCGTTGCGGAGAACAGCGGCCGCCCCTCGATGGCGATGAGCAGGAAGTCGTTGTCGAACCCGAAGCGCTCGCGGAAGGCGAGGTAGCGGTCGAGCTCGGGGTCGTCGTTGGGGAAGAATTTCTCGAAGTCGTAGTCGATGCGCACGGCTCGCAGGGCGAGGGCGAAGCCCGCCGACACCACAAGGATGGCCGCGATCGCCATCCAGGCGTTGCGCCGCGTGAGCAGGCGCTCGATGCGTCGGATGCGCGCTTCCATCAACAGCAGCCGGTCGATGCCGGGCGGCAAAGGTGGAACGGCGCGCCGGATGGCCCCGGTACTTTCGCGCCGATGCGTCCAGCTTCCTGGCGTGCCGTCTTCATCCTGGCGGCAACGCTCTCCGTACCGCACCTGTTCGCGCAGCCGCTGAAGAAGGCCTTCGAGGCCCTGGAGGCGCACGACTACTTCCGCGCGCGCGCCATCCTGCGCAAGAACCTGAGGAAGCAGCCCGCCGCAGCCAACTACGGGCTCAGCGTGATCGCGGGCCGGGCCAACAATCCGTTCTACGACCCCGATTCGTGCTACGCCTTCATCGCTCGCGCCGATGCGGCCTTCACCGCCGCGCCCGACAAGGCCCGCGCCGCAGCGGCCAAGGTGGGCGTGGATCATGCCGCCATCGAGGCGCAGAAGCGGCACTCGGCGCAGCTGGGCTGGGAGCTGGCGCGCAACGTGAACACGGTGGCCGCTTACGACCGCTACCTGGCCACCTACCTCGGCAGCCCATTCGCCGCCGATGCGCGCCTGGTGCGCGATCACCTGGCCTTCCAGGCTGCGCGCGAGCAGAACACGGCGGCCGCCTACCGCGATTTCCTGCAGCGCTACCCGCAGGCGAAGGAGGTGTACGAGGCGCGCAGCCGGCTCAACGAGGCGGTGTACCGCGAAGCCACTGCCGCGCGCGACATCGATTCCTTCAAGGCCTTCATCCGCGAGCACCCCGAGAATCCCTACGTGCAGCAGGCCGAGGAGGAGGTCTATCGCCTGAGCACGCCGGGCCGCACCGTGGCCGAGTACCACGCCTTCATCGTGGCCAACCCGCGCAACCGCAAGGTGAACGAGGCGTGGCGCGCCATCTACGAGCAGTACACGCGCGACCTGAGCACCACCACCATCACGCGCTTCCTCCAGGAGTTCCTGCGCCCGGACGGCCACTTCATGGACCTGGGCGCTTCCTGCAGGAGTTCCCGGATTACCCCTTCGTGGAGGAGATCGTCGATGATTACAAGGCCGCGAGCCTCTTCCTGCTGCCTTTCCGCCGCGAGGGCAAATGGGGCTACATCGATGAGGAGGGCAATGAGCGCATCAAGGCCGTGTACGAATGGGCGGAGCCCTTCGATGGCGCGCAGGCGCTCGTGGGGCTCAACGGCCGCACCGGCACCATCAACCGCACCGGCAAGGTGGTGGTGCCCATCGAGTACGACGAGGTGTCGGATGCCGCCGAGGGCACCTGCACCGTTGAGCGGTCGGGTCGCGTGGGCGCGGTGGACCGCAATGGCGCGATGGTGGTGCCCATGACCTTCGATGATGTGGGCGAGTTCTCCGGCGGCCTCGCCTATGCCGGGCGCGACGGGCTCTATGGCTATATCAACCCGCGCGGCGATGTGGTGATCCCGTTCAGCTATGCCTCAGCGGGCACCTTCCGCAGCGGCATCGCCGTGGTGGAGCAGGATGGCCTTTTCGGCGCCATCGATGTGAAGGGCAATGTGCTGGTGCCGCCGCAGTACGATTGGGTGGAGGGCTTCACCGCCATGGGCGTGAGCCGCGTGCGAAAGGATGGCAAGGTGGGCCTCATCAGCCCGTTCGGCGACCTGCTGGTGCCGCT
>CAZJTB010000117.1:0-7388 GCA_964548485.1 uncultured Chryseobacterium sp.
GTGGAAGGCCCCATGACCTTCGGCCTGCCGCTGCCGGCGCTGAGCAATGGCCTCTACATCCTGCGTATCCAGGATGGCGACCGCCTGCACCAGCAACGCTTCACCATCGAGCGCTAGCCAAGACCCCATCGCTGTTCGGGAAGCCCTCGGGAAACCGGGGGCTTCCCTTTGCCCGAACTGCCAAAAAGTCCCCGACCTTCGCGGCCCGTCAGCGAAATGCCCCGTGGCACCGCGCTTGACCAGCACCCGATGATCTTCAAAAAGCGACGAAAGACCATGACCGAGCGACCGGATGTCAGCGCCGCGCAGGAAGCGGCTGCCAAGTCCGCCCATGAGGCCCTTCCCCCGGATGCGCAGGACGAACAAGCCAAGGACCCGCTGACCATCGCCAGCGAGGCCGCCGCCGAGCACGTGCTGCGCGATGCCGAGGCCGATGGGCGCGAGGATGTGAGCGAGCTGGCCTCCGAGCTGGCCGCCGCCAGGGCCGAAGCCGCCGACCTCAAGGACAAATGGCTGCGCCTGAACGCCGAGTTCGACAATTTCCGGAAGCGCACCGCCAAGGAGAAACTCGAGCTGATGCAGTTCGCCGGTGAGAACGTGCTGAAGAACATGCTCCCTGTGCTGGATGACATGGAGCGGGCCATCGCCAACAACGAGCGGACGGAAGAGATCGCCGTGGTGCGCGAAGGCTTCGCCTTGATCCAGAGCAAATTGCTGCACATCGTGGGCAGCCAGGGCGTGAAGCCGATGGCCGAGGTGAAAGGGCAGCCCTTCGACACGGACCGGCACGAAGCCATCACCAAAGCGCCAGCCCCCAGCGACGACCTGAAAGGCCGCGTGCTCGATGTGGTGGAGAACGGATACACCCTGCACGAGAAGGTGATCCGCTATGCGAAAGTGGTCGTCGGCGAATGATCCATCGCGCATGCACGAACGCATCCATACCAACGGCACGGCGCCGTCGACCTTCCGGGTCGACTTGACGACTCACTTGATGGCATGAGCAAGCGCGACCCATACGAAGTGCTGGGCGTTGACCGCAACGCGAGCGCCGATGACATCAAGAAGGCCTACCGGAAGCTGGCAATCAAGTTCCACCCGGACAAGAACCCGGGCGACAAGGCCGCCGAGGAGAAGTTCAAAGAGGCCGCATCGGCCTACGAGATCCTGAGCGACCCGGAGAAGAAGGCGCAGTATGACCGGTTCGGGCATGCCGGCCCGCAGATGGGCGGCGGCGGCTACCATGGTGGCGGCATGAACATGGAGGACATCTTCTCCCAGTTCGGCGACATCTTCGGCGATGCCTTCGGCGGCGGGGCCTTCGGGGGCTTCGGAGGCCGGGCCCGGGGCGGCCGCACCGTGAAGGGGAGCAACCTGCGGGTGCGCATCAAGCTCACCCTGGAGGAGATCGCGCATGGCGCCGAGAAGAAGATCAAGGTGACCAAGCTGGTGCGCGGCAAGGGCAGCGAATACGGCACCTGCCCCACCTGCGGCGGCAGTGGCCAGGTGCGCCGCGTGCAGAGCACCTTCATCGGGCAGATGCAGACCGTGAGCACCTGCCCGGCATGCGGCGGCATCGGCCAAACGGTGAGCAAGCGCGCGCCCGGCAGCGACGAGCATGGCCTGGTGCGCGAGGAGGTGGTGGTGCCGATCAAGATCCCCGCCGGCGTTGAAGAAGGCATGCAGCTCAACATCAGCGGCATGGGCAACGATGCCCCTGCTGGCGGTGTGCCCGGCGACCTGCTGGTGGTGATCGAAGAGGAGCAGCACCCCGAGCTGAAGCGCGATGGCATGCACCTGCATTACGAGGCCTTCATCAGCATGGTGGATGCCGCACTGGGCGCCAGCATCGAAGTGCCGTTGGTAGCCGGCAAGGCCAAAGTGAAGATCGAGCCCGGAACGCAGAGCAACCACATGCTCCGCCTCAAGGGCAAGGGCCTGCCCAGCGTGCAGCAGCACGGCCACGGCGACCTCTTCGTGCATGTGGCGGTGTGGACGCCCACCGACCTGAGCAAGGAGGAGAAGGCCGCGCTGGAGAAGCTGCGCAACAGCCCGGGCTTCAAGCCGCAACCCACTGCCAAGGACAAGGGCTTCTTCGAGCGCGTGAAGGAGATGTTCGGGCACTGAGGCTACTTTCGTAGCATCATGTGCTGTTGCTCATCTCCGTCCATCAGCCCGGTTGAATGGGCCACGCTCATCGCTGCCATTGCCGGAGCCACGGGCATCGTATGGGCGGCGCTCACCTACGACCGCGATACGCGCCATAAGCGAGCGGCCTGGCTGGGCCAGCTCTTCGAGATGTTCTATGTGAAGAATGACTACAAGCGCGTTCGGCGGCTCATGGACGAGGAAAGGCTGGAGGCCGAGATGAAGTCTGGCAACCAAGCCGCGCAGACCGCCCTCGAGGAAGCCATTGTCGATTACCTCAACTTCTTCGAGTTCATCGGTTCGTTGCACCAGATGGGCCAGCTCTCCAGGGATGAGATCGACATGATGTTCGATTACTACCTGCGCCTGATGAAGAAGCCGGCCAATCTGGCTTTCCTGCAGAAGGAGCATCTTGGCTATGGTTTCGAGCGGCTGTCCAAGCTGCTCGCAGATACCCCCGCCCTATGAACCGCCAGTTGCTCTTCGTGTATGGCACCTTGATGGACGGCAGTGGCTTGCGGGAAGCGCGACTGCTGAAGGAGAACAGCCGTTCGCTCGGCAAGGCGGTGCTCGAGCGGGCGCGCCTATTCGATCTCGGCGAGTATCCCGGAGCGGTAAGAGCGGCCAGCCCATCGGACCGTGTCTTTGGGCAGCTCGTGGAGCTGGATGACGCCTCCGCCTTGGAGGTTCTTTCCCGGCTCGATGAGTACGAGGAGTACGACCCGAAATCTCGCGAGCGATCGCTTTTCATCAGGCGCAAGGCGAAGGTGAGGCGCGACGGAGAGCTGCTCGACGCATGGGTCTATTGGTACAACAAGCCCATCCACGCACCCGATGGAACGATGAGCGAGCGCCGCGCAGCGCGCAGGCCCGCTCGAAGCCAATCGTCCCGGATCAAAGGCACGAAACGGCTGGCCTGACCGCTCTGGCATGCGCGCTTCCCTTCTCGCAATTGTCTTTTCCCTGGCTGGATCGGCGCCCGCGCAGGACGGTGGCGACCTTGAGCCGCCTGAGCAGGCCGCAACCATGGACCTCGACTCGCTCATCGCGAGCTTCGAGTGGCGCGCCGGCACCATCATCCTGGAGGATGGTGTCGCCAGCCTGAACCTGGCCCCAAGCCACAAGTTCCTGCACTACGACCAGGCCTATCATCTCCTGGTGGAGGTGTGGAACAACCCGCCCGGGCTCACCGAAGGGCTGGCAGGCGTGGTGATCCCCGCCGATGCCGGGGTGTACGACGACCGGCCGGCCTACCTGATCTACCACGAGTGGTCAGGCTACATCTCCGATACGGAAGCGCAGAGCATCGACTACGATGCCAAGCTGAAGGACATGATCCGCGCCGATAGCGCGGACAACGAGCAGCGACGGGCGCTCGGCTACGATGGTCTGCAGCTCATCGGCTGGGCGAAGGCCCCGTATTACGACCCGGAACGGAAGGCGCTCCACTGGGCCAAGGAGATGGTGAGCGACCGGAGCGAGCTGAACGTGCTGAACTACAACGTGAAGCTCCTTGGCAGGCGTGGCATCCTCACGGTGAACGCCATCACCACCATGGACCACCTGGACGCGGTGCAGGACGAGCTGCCCGCGATACTCGAAATGCTGCGCTACAATGATGGCTATCGGTACGACCAGTTCGACCCGCGCACGGACAGCCGCTCCGACACGAGCCTCTCCGCGCTAATCGATGGCCTGGAGCCTGACCGGACCATGGAGCGGATCAAGCAGGGCATCAAGCTGGCCGCCATCCTGTTCTTCTCCGCGCTCGGGCTCCTCATCGGCCTTTGGTTCCTCTTTGTACGCAGGAAGCGATGAGCACCTTGCAGGTATCCGGTCGCCTGGTGGATGTGGAGCACCAACGCATCCGGCCCGCCATTGTAACCGTGCGTGATGGGCGCATCGCGGCCATCGAGGAAACCGACCAGGCCGCTGCGGACTTCCTGCTCCCCGGCTTCATCGATGCGCATGTGCACGTGGAGAGCTCCATGCTCGTGCCCAGCGAGTTCGCGCGGCTGGCCGTGCTGCACGGCACCGTGGCCACCATCAGCGACCCCCACGAGATCGCCAATGTGCTGGGCGAGCCCGGCGTGGAGTTCATGACCGCCAACGGCAGGCGCGTGCCCTTCCACTTCTTCTTCGGCGCGCCCAGCTGCGTGCCCGCCACCGTGTTCGAGACCGCCGGCGCGCGGATCGACAGCGATGGCGTGGGCCGCCTGCTCCAGCGCCCCGAGGTGCTCTACCTCAGCGAGGTGATGGACTTCCCGAGCGTGCTCAACGGCGAAGCGGAGATGATCCGGAAGCTCGATCACGCCAAACGGCTCGGGAAGCCCATCGACGGCCATGCGCCCGGCCTGCACGGCGTCATGGCCAAGCGCTACATCGCGGCCGGCATCAGCACCGATCACGAGTGCTTCACGGCCGAGGAGGCGCGCTTCAAGCTGGAGCACGGCATGATGGTGCAGGTGCGCGAGGGCAGCGCCGCCAAGAACTTCGAGGCCCTCATCGACCTGCTGCACGTGTGGAGCCACCGGATGATGCTGTGCAGCGACGACAAGCATCCCGACGGGCTTGTGGAAGGTCACATCAACTTGCTCTGCGCGCGCGCCGTGGAGCGCGGCATCGACGTGTTCAAGGTGCTGCAGGCCGCCTGCATCAACCCCATCCTGCACTACAAGCTGCCCGTGGGCCGCCTGCGCGTCGGGGATCCCGCCGACTTCATCGTTGTGGAGGACATGCAGGGATTCCGCGTGAAAAGGACCTACATCAAAGGCCAGCTCGTGGCCGAGGACGGACGCTCACTGATCGAGCGCGTGCCGGTGGAAGCCCCGAACCACTTCAATTGCTCCCTCAAGAAGGCGGGGGACTTCGCCATTCCCGCGCAAGCGGACGACCTGCTCTGCATCGAGGCGCTCGACGGCCAGTTGATCACGCGCAAGAAATGGATGCCGCCTACCGTGCAGGGCGATCGGTGCGTAGCCGACCCCGCGAAGGACCTGCTGAAGATCGCGGTGGTGAACCGATACCAGGATGCGCCGCCGGCCGTGGCCTGGATCACGGGCACGGGATTTCAGCGCGGCGCCATCGCCGGCAGCGTGGCGCACGACAGCCACAACATCGTCGCGGTAGGCACCAATGATGAAGACCTGTGCAGCGCCATCAACCTGGTGATCGAGCACAAGGGCGGCGTCAGCCTCGCCGATGGGAATCACCACCGCGTGCTGCCCCTGCCCGTGGCAGGCATCATGAGCGATGCCGATGCATGGACCGTGGCCGACGCCTACTCCACCATGGACCGCGAGGCCAAGGCCCTCGGCTCCACGCTGGGCGCGCCCTACATGACGCTGTCGTTCATGGCGCTGCTGGTGATCCCGCACCTCAAGCTCAGCGACCAGGGCCTTTTCGATGGCGATGCCTTCCGCCTGATCGGCTGATAGGCGCCTACATTCGTGCGGTGCGCTTGTTGATCGCTGTCCTGCTCCTGTGCGCCTGCTCATCGGCAAGGCATGCGGCGCGCATCCGCGCCATCGGGCCGGAAGCAGCGGACGGCTTCGCGATGGGGCCGGCGACCCCTTCAAGCACGGAGATCCTGGATGCCCACGCTGCGCAAGCTCGAATTGAAGCGGAACCCATGGCCTCATTGGAATCCACGCCATCGTGTGACGCTGTGCCGCCGATCGCCAGCGCAAGGAATGCGGCTCCGGCTGCGATCGCGAATCACCCGGATGGCAGCCGTCAAGAGGAGAACCGGATGCCGCGGAAGCGCTGGAACCGGCTCGCGGTGCCTGCTTTCGTCGCGGCGGCCGGAACGGTTTACCTCGGCCTGTCCACCACCAGCGCCTTCGTGGTCATCGCGGCCATCGTCGTCACCTTCACCCTGGCCGGCATCGCATTGAAGCGCATCCGCACGCACGAGCAGGCGGGAAAGGGCTTCGCCTTCGCCGCGCTCATGATCGGGGTGTTCGCCGCGCTGCTCACCGCGATCTCCATCGGTTTCTACGGCGCGGAATAGCCCGATAGCAGCATGTCCAGCATGGCTGCGGCCTCCACGCGCAGCGCCTCCGGCCCCAATCCGGCTGCCCGCATGGCGCGCAGCGAATCGGCTCCCGCGCTCTTGGAGAGCTTGCGGCCATCCGCTCCGGTGAGGAGCGCGTGATGCACGAAGCAGGCATTGATGAACCCCGGCGATCCAAGGCGCTCGGCCAGGTATAGCTGACAGGCCGTGCTCGGCAGCAGATCCTCCCCGCGCACCACCAAGGCGATGCCATGCTCGGCATCATCAACCACCGATGCGATCTGATACATGGGCCTTCCGCCGATCTCCATCCGCTGCCGCACCACCGGATCGGGCATCAGCTGGGCCGGGTGCAGCAGGGTCACGGCTTCGTTCAAACCGCGCATGCGCACGATGGCATCGGCCGGAAGGCGCAGCTTCCACGATGCCTTCGGCGATCCAAAGGGGTGGCCCTTCGCACGGCAATCGCAGCCCCTTGATGAAGTCGCGCGGGTGCAAACGCAGGCATAGAGGTCGCCTTGCTCCTTCAGCAGCTCCACCTTCTCCAGATAGATCGGGATGCGCTGCTGCTGCGAGCAGGAGCGCTCCTGCTCCCCCGCATCACGCGGACCTTCATGCCAGTTGATGCCCAACCATTCGAGCGAATCGAAGATGTCAGCGACATACTCCGGGCGCGTGCGTTCGGCATCCAGGTCGTCGATCCGCAGGCGGATGCGGGCCCCGAAGCGCCTGGCCAATTCGGCGGTGAGCAGGAAGTTGATGGCATTGCCCGCGTGCAGGAACCCGCTGGGCGTTGGGGCGATGCGGGTGCGGCCGACCTCCATGGGGGCAAACCTAGCCGTGCAGCCAGGCATGGGGCTCAGTGGCCGGCGCCTTGGTCCGTGTCGTTTTCTACATTCGCGCCCGCCTTTTCGGAAACCCCATCAAAGGCGCTGAACGACAACGACATACACGACAACCAAGAAGACCATGGGAAGCGAACTGATGTATTACGTGCCGCTGATGGGCGTGCTGGGCCTGGTGGTGATGATCGCCAAGGCCATGTGGGTGACCAAGCAGGACGCGGGTGACAAGAACATGCAGGAGCTGGCCGGCTACATCGCACGTGGCGCCAGCGCCTTCCTGAAGGCAGAGTGGAAAGTGCTCGGCGTCTTCGCCGTGATTGCCGCTGCGCTGCTCGCCTGGAGCGGCACGCTGGTGGAGCACAGCGATTGGGTCATCGCGG
>CAZJTB010000118.1:0-7378 GCA_964548485.1 uncultured Chryseobacterium sp.
CATTGTAGCGCCACACGCCGGGGAACTGACCGGAGCTCCCGTTACTGGCGGCGATGAGCCCGCCGCCCACGATCTTGCCATCGGCCTGCAGCGCGATGCTGTTGCAGATGGTTCGTTGCTCGAAATGATGCGTGAGCACACCGTTCTGCCCGAAGCTGGGGTCGAGCTCGCCGCAAGCCGTGTCGATCCGCGCCATGCACGTGACGTAAGGGAAGCCATTGCCTCCCCAGCCTGCCAGCAGCAATTTGCCATCGGGTTGGAGCGCGTGGCTCTTCAGGAATGAGGTTTGTCCGGGCAGGATGATGATGTCCCTTACGCCATTGGTGCCGAAGATGGCGGCGGGCGATAGGGTTTGACCGTAGGTGGTGCTCGCAATCGAGGCAAGCAGCAGAAGCACCGTGGTACTGAACCTCATGGATCGCTGTATTGGTGCAGCAAACCAACCGCGCGATGCAGCCTAGCGCAATAGAACTTTGGTTGACAAGGCTCGATGCGCCATGCCTCGTTGCGCCCTGGACCCGCACGCGCACGTGGATGGCTTCAGCGCGACCGGACACGGAGGTGCGGCATGCGGATGAGCGGATCGCGCTCCGTCGAACTGGTTGGCCACTCAAGCAAGGCGCGCCCGCCTGCGCTCGCTGCCAAAGCCAGCAGCAGCAAGGGCACCAACTGATGCGCTAGCCGATCGACCGAATGGGTGATGTGCCACACCGGCTCGTATGGCGTGATCAGGTAGATGGTGTAGTAGGCAGCTGCTGTGAGCAGCACCGTGGCCATGATAAGCCTGCCTTTGCCGCGCCAGGCCAGCAGCAGACCCGCGCCCAGCAGCGGGAGGAAGAAGCCTCCCTGGCTTGCCAGATGCATGACACCGGTCCTGAGCACGAGTCCGTGCCGCGATGCATCGAAGAGCTTGGACCAGGCGATGCCGTTGGGACCGGCGAGGTCGGAGGGCGGCGCGAAACCGATCTTGAACCCGATGAGCACGAGCAGCACCGGCAGCGCCCCGCCAAGGAAGGCGAAAGTGCGCGGGATATGGAACCGCAGCAGGGACGCGACCACCACGGACAAAGCGGCGAAAAAGGCGATGCCCTCGTTCTTGGTCCAGGCTGCGCAGGCAGCGAAGAAGCCGGCCACCACCAGCTGGTACGGACCCTTCGATTGATCGCGGACCAGGAATGCCATGGCCAGCAGCATCCAGAATGCGAGCAGGGTGTCGGCGTATTGTGAGGCGGCGCAGCGTGCGAAGCCCGGATCGATGCAGCATAGCAGCACAGCCGCCACCGCAAAGGACTTCGGCGCAACAGCACGCACGGCGGAGTGCAGCGCGATGAGCAATCCCAGCGCAACAGCAACCGAGACCAGCATGGGCACCAGCGCATCCACCGCGCCGAAGGCACGCCAGGCCGCACCGATGAGCGCAGGCTGCATCAGCGGATAATCAGGATGCGCGAAGCGCGTGGCGAGGAGGGCGCGCCAATCGGCCTCGCCGGTGAGGAAGCGGGCGTGCATGCTCCATTGCGCCCATCCATCGAAGCCGCCCCACCGATAGGAGAAGCCGATGAAGCGGTAGGTGAAGAGCAGCGCACCTGCGGCGAGGAGCGCATCCCACGCATCGAACCGGGATCGCGACCGAAAAAGCCGGCGCATCCCCGCAAGGTGCGGCCATGCCCACCAGGCCGATCCAATCGCGGCGAGCAGCAGAGCCGCAGCGATGAGCCGGGGCGGCGCTGCCACGAACAGCAGCACGGGATACAACACGCCCACCATGGCCATGGCGCCTCCCAGTCCGGCGGCGGCGCTCAAGCCAGCGTCCACTCCCATCCGGTCGCGCACCTGTGCCGCGCACTTCACGCCCAGCGCCAGCAGCAGGATCAGCAGCGCCAGCAGCATCATGGCGCGCGATCGATCACTACCAGCCGTATGGGGCCTGCCTCCGTATCCGCGCTCACCAGCAGCCGGGCTTGCGGATGATGGTGAAGCCACGCATCGCCAAGCGCCACAAGGACCGTATCGCGATCGGGGTCGGGTGCGATCACGCGCGGGGCCAGGAGGAACTGGAGCCGATGCATGAGCTCCTTGCGCTCCACTCCACCGAGCGAAGTGGCAAGGCCCACGACACGGCCCGGTGGCACAGCGGTCCTGATCGGCTCCAGTTGCACCCCCAGCCGATCAAGCGCATTGCGGCGCATGCCGAAGGCCCAGGCATGCTTCGCGAAGAGCAGCGCGCAGCCGGCCACGCAAAGCGCCACCACGGCGGCTGGCCACCATCCGGAACCAGCTTTCCTGGTGGCCCCGTCAGCGCGCGCTGCAGCGAAGTCCGCACCGCGCATGGCTCTTCAATCCAGGCTGAAATAGTCCGCGCTCTGATAATGCCCATCGGCCTCCTTCTGCAGCTGCATCAGGATGTCGTTGGCCAGGCTGCTCGCGCCGAAGCGGAACCAGTGCGGGTCGAGCCATTCGGGGCCGAGCTCCTCCTTCACCATCATCAGGTAGTGGAGCGCCTCCTTGCTCTTGCGGATGCCGCCGGCGGGCTTCATGGCGATCATCTGCCCGGTGCGCAGGTAGTGGTCGCGGATGGCGTGCAGCATCACGAGGGTCACCTCCATGGTGGCGGCAGGATTGATCTTGCCCGTGCTGGTCTTGATGAAATCGGCGCCCGCTGCGATGGCGATGTCGCTCGCGAGGCGCACCTTGTCGTAGGTGCCCAGCTCGCCGGTCTCCAGGATCACCTTCAATCTGGCTTCGCCGCAGGCCTCCTTGATGGCGGCGATCTCGTCGAAGACGAAGTCGTAATCGCCGTTGTGGAAGCGACCGCGGCTGATCACCATGTCGATCTCGTCAGCGCCTTCGCTCACGGCGAACCGAGTGTCGGCGATCTTCACGTTGCGCGGGGCCTGGCCGCTGGGGAAGGCTGTTGAGACGCTGGCCACCTTCACGGCGCTGCCTTCGAGCGCCTTCTTGGCAACCTTCACCAGCGAAGGGTAAACGCATACCGCGGCCACCGTGGGAAGGCCGGGCAGGCTGTCGTGCAGGTGCATCGCCTTGTAGCATAGCTGCTTCACCTTCTGCGGCGTATCGGCGCCTTCCAGCGTGGTGAGGTCGATCATGCTCAGGGCGAGCTTCATGCCCTGCACCTTCGTCTCCTTCTTGATGCTGCGCGCCCTGATGCGGGCCACGCGCTCCTCGATGCCCACCTGATCCACGGTGGGGGTGCTGCGCGCGTCGAAGGCGCGGGGAGCCAGTGTTCTCGATGCCATGCAGCGAAGATAGCCGGGGCTTCTCCCGTCAATCGCCCCAATTCGGCTTGCTGGTGCCGCCGCCCTTGGCCTTGCGGCAATCGAGCTCCACGCCGAGGTCGCCCTCAGGCCGTTCGAAGTCGCCGGTGCTGATCTCGATGGTGGGGTCGGCGTACACCTTGTTCATGTAGTAGCCGTAGATCGGAAGCGCCATGTTGGCGCCCTGCCCCTTCTCGGTGGTGCTGAAGCGCACGCTGCGGTCCTCGGCGCCGGTCCACACGCCGGTGACCAGGTCGGGCGTGATGCCGATGAACCAGCCATCGCTGTTGTTCTGCGTGGTGCCGGTCTTGCCGGCCGTGGGGAACTTGATGTTGGCGTACTTCTGCCGGTTGCCCCAGCTGGTGCGCAGGCGCATGGCGGTGCCCACCACCTTGCCCGTGCTGGGGTTGTAGGCGCCATCCACCACGCCTTTGAGCATCTTCAGCATGATGTAGGCCGTGCGTTCATCAAGGGCCTCGTAGGTCCTCGGAGTGATGTCGAGGATGGTGTTCCCGTTCTTGTCCTCGATGCGCGTGAAGAGGATGGGCTCGATGTACACGCCCTTGTTGGCGAAGGAGGAGAAGGCGGCCGTCATCTCCTTCAGGGTGAGGTCGGCCACGCCCAGGCAGAGGGAGGGCACGGGCTCCAGCGGGCTGCTCACGCCCATGTGCCGCGCCAGCACGGTCACGGCCTCCGGGCCGTACTGCTTCATCAGCCAGGCGGTCACCGTGTTCATGGAATTGGCCAGCGCGTACTCCACGGTGACCATGCCGCCGTACTCGCCATCGCTGTTCTCGGGGCACCATTCGGGCTGCGGCTTGGGCATGTCGAAGCAGACCTTCTGGTTGGGCAGCTGGCGGCAGGGATCCATGCCCTCGCGGATGGCGGTGGCATAAACGAAGGGCTTGAAGGTGCTGCCCACCTGGCGCCTGGCCTTATCCACGTGATCGTACTGGAAGTGCTTGAAATCGGGGCCGCCCACCCAGGCCTTCACGAAGCCGGTTCGCGGGTCCATGCTCAGCAGGCCGCTGCGCAGGAAGCTCTTGTAGTAGCGGATGGAGTCCATCGGGCTCATGAGCGTATCCACCTCGCCGTGCCAGGTGAACACGCGCATCTTCACGGGCGTGTCGAAGGCCTTGGGGATGTCCTTCTCCTCCACCACGGGCCACCATGCGTTGCAGCCGCCCTTCGCCGGATCGCAGTGGAAGTGCATGGCGCCATCGTGCATCTCCTTGCGGATGTAGCTGGCCGGACGCTCGCAGCTGCCGCAGAGCTTTCCGGTGAGCACCTTGTAGCGCGTGCTCCGCTTCATGGCGGCGTTGAGGATGCCCTCGATCTCCTCTTTTGTCACGCGCGAATCGAAGGGCCGGTTCTTCTTGCGCGCCAGGTCCTTGAAGAAGTCGGCCTGCAGCTCGGCGCCCAGGTGCTCGCGCAGGCCCCATTCCGCGTAAGCCTGCATGCGCGCATCGATGGTGGTGTACACCTTGAGGCCGTCGGTGTACAGGTCGTAGGGCTTCCCGTCGGGCCGGGGGTAGCGGAGCTTGCCGCTGTCGTCCTTGCTATTGAGGAGCGCCTGGAGCTTCTCGCGCAGGGTCTCGCGGAAGTAGGGCGCCGGGCCTTCGGTGTGGCTCACGCTCTGGAAGCGCAATCCGAGCGGCAGGGCCTTGAGCGAGTCGTACTGCTGGCGCGTGAGGTAGCCGTTGCGCCGCATCTGGTCCATCACCACCATGCGGCGGTGCAGCACGGTGTCCACGCGGTAGTCCTTGCGAGGGTTGAAGAGCGCCGGGTTCTTGCACATGCCCACGAGCATGGCGGCCTCCTCGATGCGGAGCGAATCGGGCGTGGTGCTGAAATAGACGCGCGCCGCGCTATGGATGCCCACCGCCTGATTGATCCAATCGAAGCGGTTGAGGTACATGGCGATGATCTCGTCCTTGGTGTACATGCGCTCGAGGCGGGCGCTGATGATCCACTCCTGGAACTTCTGGAACACGCGCCGCACCAGTCCGCTCTCGCGCTCGTGGAATTGCATCTTGGCCAGCTGCTGCGTGAGGGTGCTGGCCCCGCCGCGCTTGCCCAGGAAGACGGCCGCGCGCAGGGTGCCGCGCAGGTCGATGCCGCCATGGTCTCGGAAGCGCTCGTCCTCGGTGGCGATGAGCGCGTTCACCACGTGCGGGCTGATCTGCGCGTAATCCACCGGGATGCGGTTCTCCCGGTAGTACTGGCCCATCTGGGTGCCGTCGCTGAAGAGCACGGCCGTAGCCAGGTCGCTGCGGGGGTTCTCCAGGTCCTCGATGCTGGGCAGGTTGCTCAGCGATGCGGCCAGGAGCATGAGGTAGAGGCCCAGCACGGGCGCCAGCACGATGCCCCACCACAGCAGGCGACCCCTGCGCTTGCTCTTCGGGGCGGCTTTCTTGCTCATGCGGGCGCCGAAGTTACCCGGCCGGTCCGGGGGGGCCTGCGCGAGGGGCGGTTTGTTTCCACCGGCGGGCGGTGATTCACTGGGCCTTGCTACGCTCCACGCTTACGCCCACATCGATCACGGCGGGCAGGGGGTTCTCGCGCATGGCCTGCTCGATCCGCACGGTATAACGCCCGCTGGCGGGGAACCTATTGCCCAGGCGGTAGAGCACCTTGGCATCGCGGGTGCGCCGGGCGAAGATGAAGCCGGTGCCCTTGCCCAGCCAGCGCCCCGTGGGGTCGGCCAGGAGGCATTCCACGGTATCGCGCTTGGCACGGCCGCCGGGGCCGCTCAGGTCAACGAAGAGGTGCAGGTTGCTGTAGGGGTAATCACCGGTGTGGCGCACATCGATGTACACATCGTGCTTGCTCACGGTATCGGTGATGTCAAAGGCGAACTCGGGGGTGTAGCGGTTGTCCCACGTACCGTTGGGGATGGGCGCATCGGCTTGGAACACCACCTGTTCGCTGCAGCCCGCGAGCAGCAGTGCCATAGGGATCACGAGCCGCATGGCGCTCACGCGGCAGGCGGGCTTGGTGGCGCGCCACCACCGGGCGGTCTGTCGCCCGAGCGGCGCTTGCGGCGGCGGCGATCCCCGCCTCCTTGTCCTTCGGCACGCTGGGGCTGCTGGCGCGGAACCGGGGCAGTACCGGGCGCCGGACGCTGTGGCGCAGGCCCGCCATCGGACCGGCGCTGGCTTGGCTGCACCTTGGCGCTTGGCGGGCGGGCGCCTTGCTCGCGTCCTTGCGCACCGCGGTCGCCCTTGCCCCGGCGGCGCTTGCCGCTCTTGATCTTGCTGTCGAAGCGGGTGAGGTCGTCCTGGCCCACCACGTTCTCGTAGTCGGGCGCCTTCACTTGCTCTTCCGGCTCGTCGGCCATGTTCAGGTCCACCTCCGGCTCGATGCCCTGCTTGTTCTGGGCGATGATGTCGCGCACCACATCCACGGGGATACCGGCCATCACGAAGCCTTCGCCGGGCTTCTTGAAGCCGTACCACATCTTGCCCGAGAAGATGTCGGTCTTGATGTGGGCTCCGGTTCCCTGCTGGGTCTTCAGTTTGGCGTTCTGGCTGGGGTAGCTCTTGATCGCCTCGATGTACATGTCCAGCTCGTAGTTCAGGCAGCACTTGAGCTTGCCGCACTGCCCGGCGAGCTTCTGCGGGTTGAGGGCCAGCTGCTGGTAGCGGGCCGCGCTGGTGGTTACGCTGCGGAAGTCGGTGAGCCAGGTGCTGCAGCAGAGCTCCCGCCCGCAGCTGCCGATGCCGCCGATGCGGCCGGTCTCCTGCCGCGCGCCGATCTGCTTCATCTCCACGCGGACCTTGAAGCGGTCGGCCATGGTGCGCACGATGCCGCGGAAATCGATGCGGTCCTCGGCGGTGTAGTAGATGATCACCTTGGTGCCGTCGCCCTGGAACTCGGCATCGGTCACCTTCATGTCCAGCCGGGCGTCGCGCACCATCTGCCGCGCGGCCAGCATGGTCTCGTCCTCCCGCTTGCGGGCCTCATGCCAGCGGTCGATGTCCTCCTGCAGGGCCGCGTAGGCCTTGCGGCCGATGCCGGCGCTCATGATGTTGGGGTCGTAGTTCGGCACGCTGGCAAAGACCAGCACTTCGCCGCTGCGCGGGTCGATGTGGCTCGGGCCG
>CAZJTB010000119.1:0-7362 GCA_964548485.1 uncultured Chryseobacterium sp.
GGGGCAGCAGGAAATTGCGGGCGTACCCGTCGCGCACCTTCACCACGTCGTTCGCGTAGCCCAGGTGCTCCACGTCTTTCTTCAGGATCACTTCCATGGTCGTAGGCGTGTTGCGGGTTACTTGAGCATGTCGGCCACGTAGGGCATGAGGGCCAGGTGGCGGCTGCGCTTCACGGCCTGGGCCACCTTGCGCTGGAACTTCAGGCTGGTGCCGGTGAGGCGACGGGGCAGGATCTTGCCCTGCTCATTCACGAAGCGGAGGAGGAAGTCGGCATCCTTGTAGTCGATGTACGTGATGCCCATCTTCTTGAAGCGGCAGTACTTCTCCTTCTTCGTCTCGATGGCGATCGGAGTAAGGTAGCGGATCTCCCCGCCGGTGCTCTCGTTGCTCATGGTCTATCAGGCGTTGGCGGTTTCCACGGCCTCCTTCTGCTTGTTGCGCTTGCGCTCGGCGAAGGCCAGGTGATGCTTGTCCATCTTGGTGGTCAGGAAGCGGATCACCCGCTCATCGCGGCGGTACTCGGTCTCGAGCTTGGCGATGAACTGCGCATCGGCCTCGAACTCGATCAGGTGGTAGAAGCCCGTGGACTTCTTCTGGATGGGATACGCGAGCTTGCGCATCCCCCAGCTCTCTTCGTGGTGCACCTTGCCACGGCCTGCTTTGATCAGGTCTTTGAACTTCTTAACCGTCTCCTTTGTCTGGTCCTCAGACAAAACGGGAGTAAGGATGAAGACGGTCTCGTACCGGTTGGTCATGTTGACTGTTCGGTTGAAAATGGGCCGCGAATCTAGCCCTTTCTGTTGATCCAGAGACTCTTGGGACGGAAATTGGCAGACTGCATCAATCCATTGGCGGTTGGGCCGGGGTGGAACCGAGAGCTTCGCCGACCCTGCTTCAACAGCATCACTAATCGCTGATTATCCGAGGCTTAGTCAGGCGTCGAGCCAACTTTTCAACCGGCACACCCCCAGCCGCCCCCTCGCCTACTTTCGCCGCCGATGGATTCCTTTATCGTAAGCGCGCGCAAGTACCGGCCGGAGACCTTCGACACCGTGGTGGGCCAGGAGGCCGTGACCAGCACGCTGATGAACGCCATCCGCACCAAGCACCTCGCCTCGGCCTTCCTCTTCACCGGGCCGCGCGGGGTGGGCAAGACCACCTGCGCCCGCATCCTGGCGCGAACCATCAACTGCGAGCGGCTCAACGCCGACCTCACCACCTGCGGCGAGTGCGCCCCGTGCAAGACCTTCAAGGAGGGCCACAGCTTGAGCATCTTCGAGCTCGACGCCGCCAGCAACAACAGCGTCGATGACATCCGCAACCTGATCCTGCAGGTGAGCATCGCTCCGCAGGTGGGCGAGAAGAAGGTGTACATCATCGACGAGGTGCACATGCTCAGCCAGGCGGCATTCAATGCCTTCCTGAAGACCCTGGAGGAGCCGCCGCCCTATGCCATCTTCATCCTGGCCACCACCGAGAAGCACAAGATCCTGCCCACGATCCTGAGCCGCTGCCAGGTGTTCGATTTCCGCCGGATCCAGCTGGCGGACATTACGCGCCACCTGGCCTCCATCGCGCAGAAGGAAGGCATCGAGGCCGAGCCGCAGGCCCTGCACGTGATCGCGCAGAAGGCCGATGGCGGCCTGCGCGATGCGCTGAGCATCTTCGACCAGCTGGTGAGCTTCGCGGGCAACCGCCTCACCTACCAGGATGTGGTGAAGAACCTGAACGTGCTCGACCACGAGCACTACTTCAGCCTCACCGAGAGCATCGCGAAGGGCGATGTGCCCGCTGCGCTGGTGGAGTACAACCAGATCCTCGCCAATGGATTCGACGGGCACCTCTTCGTGACCGGGCTGGCCCGTCATTTCCGCGACCTGCTGGTGAGCCAGGATGCGCGCACCCTGCCGTTGCTGGAGGTGAGCGAGGACCTGGTGAAGCGCTACGGCGCCCAAGCGCAGGGCACCCCGCGCGAACTGCTGATCCGCGGCCTGGACCGCCTGGCCCAATGCGATGCGCAATACAAGCTGAGCAAGGAGCCGCGCCTGCTGGTTGAGCTGACGCTGATGCAGCTGTGCCGGCTGAACGCGCCAGCCGAAGCCGCACCCGCCGCGGAAAAAAAAAGCCCTGACGTAAGCGCTCCCGCTGCGCCTGCGGCCACGCTACCCGCACCATTGCCCAGCGCACCGATCGCAGCGGAACCCAAATCCGGCGACCCAGGCACTCCATCTTCGGCAAGCGCTGAGGCTACCGCCCCGAAGCGCCGCCTGCTGCGCGACCAGGTGAGCATCAAGCCCATGGCAGCGGTGCAGGCCGCAACCGAGGCCGTCGCGCTGGATACGGACGAAGGCCCGGCCATGCCCACCGCCACGAAGAGCGTGAACGCCGCCTTGCTCATCCGCGTCTGGAGCGACTACGCCATGGCCCGCAAGCGCGAAGGGCGCAACAGCCTCCACGCCACGCTGGCCGCGCGCGAGCCGGTGGTGGCGGGGCCGAGCGCCATCAGCTTCGCCATCGTGAACGAAGTGCAGGAGAAGTATATGCGCGAGGAGAAGCCTGTGCTGCTTTCCCATTTGCGGCGCGAACTGAACGACCCCGCCCTGCAGTTGGAGGTGGTGAAGGAGGAAGTGGTGGCACGGCCCCGCTATACCAAGCTGGACAAGTTCACCATCCTGGCCGAGAAGAACCCGGCTCTGCTGAAGCTGCGCGAAGAGCTGGACCTGGACCTGGGCTGAGGAGCCTTCTGGTGCCCCGCGCTGGCTGTACGGCCTCCCATATCGGGTTATATTGCCACCCATATTCGGCCAGCGAACCAGTCATGAAAACCACCATCGAACTGCCTGAAGGTCTCTTCGCAAAGGCCAAGCGTTTGGCGCGCGCGCGGAAGACCACCCTGAAGGCCCTGATTGAGCAAGGGTTGCGCATGGTGCTTGCCGAGAAACCGGATGGACCGGGTTTCAAGCTGCGCGACGCCAGTGTGGATGGCAAGGGACTGAATCCGGAGTTCAGGAATGCCCCTTGGGAACAGGTCCGCGACGCAGCCTATAAAGGCGAAGGGGCGTGATCGCCGTGGATACCAATTTGCTGGTCTATGCGCATCGCGCGGATTCGCCCTTTCATGCCAAGGCAAAGGTGTTGATTGCGGAGCTGGCGGAGGGCAGGGCCACTTGGGCCATACCGTGGCCTTGCCTGCATGAGTTCCACGCGATCGTCACTCATCCGCGCATCTATTCGCCGCCAAGCACTCCCGAACAATCGATCGCGCAGATTGACGCCTGGTTGGCATCGCCCTCCTTGCACATCCTGGCTGAGAACGAATCGCACTGGACCGAGCTTCGTGAATTGCTCGAGCAGGCCAAGGTGCAAGGCCCTTTGGTGCACGACGCGCGCATCGCGGCGATCTGCCTTAGCCATGGCGTGCGTGAGCTCTGGTCAGCGGATCGGGATTTCAGCCGCTTCCCGCGCCTGCGGGTCCGCAATCCGTTGATCGGCAACTAAGACCGCCAAGACCCGACTTCAAGGGCCTCATGGGTAGCTTCGCGGCGCCATCCCGCAACCTTTCGTTCGTTCAACCAGCAACTCCCAAACGATCCACCGCACGATGCCCAGGATCAATGTAGCCAATCCCGTCGTCGAGCTCGATGGCGATGAGATGACCCGCATCATCTGGAAGTGGATCCGCGAGCAGCTGATCCTGCCCTATGTGGATGTGCCCATCGAGTACTACGACCTGGGAATCGAGTACCGCGACCAGACCGACGACAAGGTGACAGTGGACGCCGCCAAGGCCATCCTGAAGCACCACGTGGGCATCAAGTGCGCCACCATCACGCCCGATGAGGCGCGTGTGGAGGAGTTCGGCCTGAAGCAGATGTGGAAGAGCCCCAACGGCACCATCCGCAACATCTTGGGCGGCACCGTGTTCCGCGAGCCCATCGTGATCAGCAACATCCCACGGCTTGTTCCGGGGTGGACACAGCCCATCGTGATCGGTCGCCACGCCTTCGGCGATCAATACCGCGCCACCGATGCCGTGATCAAAGGCAAGGGCACCCTCACCATGACCTTCACCCCGGATGATGGAGGCGAAGCGCAGACCTGGAACGTGTACGACTTCGAGGGCAACGGCGTGGCACTGAGCATGTACAACACCGACGAGAGCATCGAGGGCTTCGCGCGCAGCTGCTTCAACCTCGCTTTGGCGAAGAAGTGGCCGCTCTACCTCAGCACCAAGAACACCATCCTGAAGAAGTACGATGGCCGCTTCAAGGACATCTTCGAGGAGGTGTACCAGAAGGATTTCAAGGCGGCCTTCAACGAAGCCGGCATCGTTTACGAGCACCGTTTGATCGACGACATGGTGGCCAGCGCCATGAAATGGAGCGGCGGCTACGTGTGGGCCTGCAAGAACTACGACGGCGACGTGCAGAGCGACACCGTGGCGCAGGGCTTCGGCTCACTGGGCCTGATGACCAGCGTGCTGATCACCCCCGACGGCAAGACGATGGAAGCGGAAGCCGCACACGGCACCGTGACGCGCCACTACCGCATGCACCAGCAAGGCAAGCCCACCAGCACCAATCCCATCGCGAGCATCTTCGCATGGACGCGCGGACTCGCCTTCCGCGGCAAGCTCGATGGCAACCAAGCGCTCATCGACTTCTGCACCAAGCTCGAGAACGTGTGCATACGCACCGTGGAGAGCGGAAGGATGACCAAGGACCTCGCGGCATGCATACACGGGGAGAAGGTGAGCGCGGAGCACTACCTCACCACCGAGAAGTTCATGGAGGCGCTGCGCGAAGGAATCGAGCGGGCGTGAGCGTGGCTATCGGTTGACCAAGCCCCTTCGCGGGAGCCATGGCCCGAAGCGATCGGGCCGCGCCAGGCGACCGCTTCGGCCGCGCAGGATAGGCTTCCGCGCTGATCGGTGCATCCCAAAGGATGACCTCTGCAAGGACCCGCGATGGGCGCGCCTGCTCGCCCACAGGAAGCGCGTATTCCGGCAAGGTGCCTATATTCGAATTGCAGAACGGATTGCCGCACCTGTTGATCGCATCGTCAGCCATCACCTGAATCACCTGATCATGATCCGAAGCACCCTGCTCCTCCTGGCGCTTGTTTGCGCCTGGCCGCTGAAAGCGCGCGCCAAAGCATGCGACATGCGGGCCAGTCTCGAGCTCATCAGCGCAGCGGGCAACAAGACCATCTTCCATCGGCTCCCCAATGCTGTGACGGGGTTCCAAGCGCCTCCTTTGTGCCATTACGGTCAGATACGGCTGCTTCCCGGCGATCAGCTCCGGTTCGTTGCCTCTCCGCTCGGCTCCTTCTACGAGTGCAGCGCTGCCATCAGCCGCAATGGAATCCATCTGGCCAGCTTGCCCGCCAACGGCAGTCCCTTAGTGGCGGACGCAACCCAGCCGGGCCTGTACACGGCAATGGCGGGCGGAACGAGCGGCGGTGCGCAATTCAGTTTCGAGGTGGTCGCCGCTGCTGGACCGCCCGCCCCGATCAACACCGGCATCCTCGTCTCGCTCGTGATGCAAGGGGCGCGAAGCGGAACCTCGTACCAGATGCGGGTTGACCTCGCCAACCAAGGACTCATCCCCTGTCAGGAGCCGTACACCGCCATGGGCTTCCCGGCCAGCTCCAGCGGCAGTGAGACCATTGATGGATGCCAGGACCTGTTCGTGCAGCGATCCATCGCGGATTGGGTGCACATTGACCTGGTGGACGCCCAGCAACCCTCGCTCATCGTGGCCTCGCGGAACGGATTGCTCCATCATCGGGGCGATGTGCTCGATATCGATGGGATCAGCCCACTGGCCTGGACTGTGCCCATGGGCGAATACCGCATCCGCATCACCCATCGGAATCATCTCCCCATCCTCACCGATCAGGCCATCGCCTTGCGGGGCGGCACCGTGTTCATGCCCGTAACCATCGCCGCGGAATCCTGGAGCCATTTCATGACGTATCCGAGCCTACCGGCGATCACCTGCGACGGCCAGCCGTGCGCCATGCCGCAAGGCAATACGCTCATCGACAGCGGCCAGCAGCGGATATCATACCTGGGGAACAACAACGACCGCGACCCCATCCTCGTCCGCATCGGGGGCAGCAACCCTACGAACGTGCTTGGCGGCTACTTCCTGGAGGATGTGAACCTCGATGGCTGGGTGAAGTACGTGGGCGCGAACAACGACCGGGACGCGATCCTTCAGCAGCTGAATGGCGATCCGCTGGGTGTGCTCCTGGGACCTCAGCCGTGAGCTTCACCATCTTCGCCAACGCCCTGAATGGCCTTGGTCATTGACCCCTAATCAACTCCAAGCACTCCTTGCCAGCGCGGTATTCGCCGCTGCTGCATGGTTCGGTACTGGGCACGCTTCGGAGGATGAGTACCAGCACGTGATCCTCATCGCCGAGCACCTGCGCGGCCATGCGGATGCGCAGGCGATGCCCATAGACTTCCAGCAGCACTGGCGCGGCATGCTCCTGCCCCTGGCCGCGGCGGGGCTGTTCGAGGCGCTTTCCGCCGCTGGCGTCACAGACCCCTTCATCCTCACCTTCATCCTTCGGCTCATCACAGCGGCGCTGGCCATCGCTGTGCTTCGCGACCTGGCGCGCGCGGTGAAGCCGATGCTGCGCGCAGAGAACCGGCTCGCACTGGATGCGCTCAGCTGGTTCCTCTGGTTCGTGCCAGTGCTGCTCATCCGCTTCAACGGCGAAGCCCTGAGCGGGCTCTTCTTCGCGCGCGGGCTCACGCTGCTGATCGATGAGAAGCCGCGCAGCCGATGGGCCATCGGCGCATGGTGGGGCGCTACCGTGCTGCTGCGGCCCGCTGCGGCCATTCTTCCGTTGGGCGCCTGGGCATGGTCCATCGCGGTGAAGCGGATCGGCTCCTCATCCGCGTGGCGCATCCTGGGTGGCGGCTCCATCGCGATCGCCTGCGGCACGGCCATCGATTCCATCGCGTATGGCACCACCACCATGCCGTTGGCCAACTACCTCACAGCGGCGATCAGCGGCGAGGAGAGCGCACGATTCACCGCATTGCCTTGGTACCAGTATGGCTTGTTCGTGGTCAAGCACGCCTCCATCCCGATCGGCCTCCTGCTCCTTGCATCGCTGGGCGCGCTGCTCACGTTGAAGCGGTCGCACGTGCTCGTCTGGGTGATCGTCCCCTTCCTGATCGCCCATGCCGTGGTGCCCGTGAAAGAGCCGCGCTTCCTGTTCCCGCTGGCGCCCTTGATGCCCTGGCTGCTGGTGGCTGCATGGGACGCGCTCCATGATCGTTGGTCCCGCATCATGCGACTCGACCTCTGGCTGCGGCTGCTCTTCCCCTTCGCTGCGGTGAA
>CAZJTB010000120.1:0-4410 GCA_964548485.1 uncultured Chryseobacterium sp.
TCCAGTCGGCGGTGAGCTTCAGGAAGAGGTAGGCGTCGAGGTCCTTCTCATCGCCCCGCTGCATGCCGGGAGCGGTGGAGATGATCCCGTTCTCCACCAAGGGCCCGCTGTCAAGCGCGGGATTGGAGAGGTAGGCGGCCACATCGCCATAAGCCTCGCGGATGGCGTTGGGGTCGTAGTACTTCGTGCTCACGTCGTCGATGTAGTCCGTGAACGTCTTCGTGTACTGCAGCTCCAGGCCGCCGCTCCACTGCTTGGTGAAGGCCCGGCGGATGCCGATGCCCATGGGGATGCAGATCTGGAAATTCTTGTATTCCTCCGCACCGCCCGGGAGCCCCTGCCCTTCGGTGCCGAGCGGCTTCAGGCGCACCCATTGGTTGTTGAACTGCGCGCGCGGATCGAAGTAGAAGCCGCCGATGCCGCCGAAGAAGTACAGCCCTACGCGCGAGCTCTTGGTGCCCTTCACGCCGCGCAGATCATACATGTGGCCAAGCTCCTCGCGATAGAGGTGGATCTCATACACGAGCGAGAGCTCTACCACATCCGACTTGAAGTTGAGGTTCCGCGTCATGCGGAACGGCTCCGTGGTGAGGTTGTCGTTGCCGGCGAGCACCCCGTAGGTGAGGCGCATGCGCAGGGCCTGCTTCCTGGCCACGTAGTAGCGGTAGGCCAAAGATGCGGCCGGCCGGGTCTGGCTGAGCTCCAGGTCCCACACGAAGGGGGAGCCGATCTGGTTGCGGCCGCCCAGCTCGCCCAGGAAGTTGCTGATGCCCAAGCCGAACTCCACTTCCTGGCGGTGGGTTTTCCAGTACGAGGACTGACGGAAATACTGCGCGAGGGCAGGCCCTGAGGCCGCAGCGCACAGCACGAAGGACAGCAGGAGTCGGCGGCGTAGGGTTCTGGTCATGCGATGAACAGGCGGGCAGCCAAATATAGGAGGCGCGGCTTCTACGGGCCAAAGCAGCGCTGGTTCCAAGCCCAAGACCGCGTTCGCGCGCGCGGGTTGCCTTAGGCGCATCGGGCGGTGAGGGCATGAAGCACCACCCCTGCGCACACGCTCACGTTCAGCGAGTGCTTGCTGCCGCGCTGGGGCACCACCACGCACAGGTCGGCGGCACGCACCGCCTCCTCGCCCACCCCATGCAGCTCGTTGCCCAGCACCAGGGCCAGCGGCCGGTGGTCAGGCACCCATTCGCCGATGGGCACCGCCAAAGCCGTCTGCTCCACGGCGAGCACCCGGTAGCCTTCGCCCTGCAGCCGCCGGATGGCAGTGACCGCGTCGGTGGCCTGCTCCCAGGGCACCGATAGCGTGGCGCCCAGGGCCGTCTTCTCGATCTCGCGGTGCGGCGGGCACGGCGTGAAGCCGCACAGGATGATGCGCTCCGCGCCGAAGGCATCGGCCGTGCGGAAGATGGAGCCCACGTTGTGGCGGCTGCGAACGTCGTCGAGCACCACGGTCACGCGTTGGCTCAGGCTGGCGGCGTAGCGCTCGGGGACCACGCGGCCCAGCTCGTGCATGGTGAGCTTGCGGTCATCGGCGGGCATGGCGGGGGTGTCAGCAACTCGTGGCGGCCCGCTCCGATGGCGGGGCCTACTTTCGGGCGCAAGTTCAGGCAGGAAAGCGGAAACCATGAGCGGCGCCACCACTCCCTTGATGCGGCAGTACGGCCAGATCAAGGCGCAGCACCCCGATGCGCTGCTGCTCTTCCGCGTGGGCGACTTCTACGAGACCTTCGGCAGCGATGCGGTGAAGGCCGCCAAGGCGCTGGGCATCACCCTCACCAGCCGCAACAACGGCGGCAGCCGCGAGGAGCTCGCCGGCTTCCCCTACCACCAGCTGGACAACTACCTGCCCAAGCTGGTGCGCGCCGGCTACCGCGTGGCGGTGTGCGACCAGCTGGAGGACCCCAAGCAGGCCAAGGGCATCGTGAAGCGCGGCGTCACCGAGGTGGCCACGCCCGGCATCAGCTTCAGCGACCATGTGGTGGAGCGCACCGAGAACCACTGGCTGGCCGCCGTGGTGGGGGGCGGCAGCGCCTACGGCATGGCCCTGCTCGACGCCACCACGGGCGAATTCCTCGTGTCCGAGGAGGATCCGGAGGCCATCGCCAAGCTGCTCGACGGGCACGCGCCGCGCGAGCTGCTCTTCGCCAAGGGCCGCAACGATGCCTTCATCGATGGCCATGCCGCGCGCACGTTCAGCCATGCGCTGGATGAATGGGCATTCGCCGAGGAGTTCGCGCGCGAGCGGCTTCTCGGGCATTTCGGCACCAGCTCGCTGAAGGGCTTCGGCATCGAGCACCTGCGCCTGGCGCAACGGGCGGCAGGCGCCGTGCTGCACTACCTGGGCGAGACGCGCCACGACCGCCTCGCGCACATCGCGCGCCTGGGCTGGCTGCGGCCCTCGGAGTTCGTGGGCCTGGACCGCTTCACCATCCGCAACCTGGAGCTGGTGGCGCCCGCCGCCGAGGGCGGCCGCACCCTGCTGCAGAGCCTGGACCGCTGCGCCACGCCCATGGGCAGCCGCCTGCTGAAGCGCTGGCTGCTGCTGCCCCTGCTGGACCGCGCGGCCATCGGCCAGCGGCACGATCGCGTGGAGGCCCTGATGGCCGCGCCCGGGCTGAGCGAAGGCATCGGCGCCGAGCTCGCCGTGATCGGCGATATGGAGCGCCTGGCGGGAAAGGCCGCCGCCGGCCGCATCGCGCCGCGCGAGCTGCTGCAGCTGGCGGCCGCCATCGAGGCCACCGAGTCCGCGCGCGGCGCAATGGCCGGGCAGGCCCAGGCGCTGCGCAGCATGGCGGCGGGCGTTGCGCCGCCGCTGGAGCTGGCCGAGGCCATCCGCAGCGGCATCGAGCCGGAGACCCCGGCCACGCTGGCCAAGGGCGGCGTCATCCGGGCAGGCGTGAGCACCGAGCTCGATGAGCTGCGGCACGTGACCTCGCACGCCAAGGAGCTGCTGCTGGAGGTGCAGCGCCGCGAGACGGAGCGCACGGGCATCGGCTCGCTGAAGGTGGGCTACAACAACGTCTTCGGCTACTACCTGGAGGTGCGCCACACGCACAAGGACAAGGTGCCCGCCGAATGGGTGCGCAAGCAGACGCTCACCGGCGCGGAGCGCTACATCACCGACGAGCTGAAGGCGCTCGAGGAGCGCATCCTTGGGGCCGAGGAGCGCATGCTGGCGCTGGAGCAGGAGCTCTTCGCCGCGCTCGTGGCGCGGTGCGTGGAGCGGATCGGCGCGGTGCAGGCCTGCGCGCAGGCCATGGCCGAGCTGGATGCGCTGCGCTCCTTCGCCCTCACCGCAGCGGCGCACCGCTACGTGCGGCCCGTGATCGATGAGGGCCGCGCCATCGACATCCGCGACGGGCGCCACCCGGTGATCGAGCAGCACCTGCCGCCGGGCGAGCCCTACGTGGCCAACGATGTGCTCCTCGACCCCGACGACCGGCAGCTGATCGTGATCACCGGCCCCAACATGAGCGGCAAGAGCGCGCTGCTGCGGCAGACGGCGCTCATCTGCCTCATGGCGCAGGCCGGAAGCTTCGTTCCCGCGAGCGCCGCGCGCCTCGGCGTGGTTGACCGGATCTTCACCCGCGTGGGCGCCAGCGACAGCCTCACCACCGGCGAGAGCACCTTCATGGTGGAGATGAACGAGAGCGCCAGCATCCTCAACAACCTCACGCCGCGCAGCCTGGTGCTGCTCGATGAGATCGGCCGCGGCACCAGCACCTACGACGGCATCTCCATCGCCTGGGCCATCGCCGAGTACCTGCACGAGCATGCGCACCGCCCGAAGACGCTCTTCGCCACGCACTACCACGAGCTGAACGAGATGGCCGCCAGCTTCCCGCGCATCCGCAACGCCAGCGTGGCCGTGCGGGAGGCCGATGGGCGCGTGCTCTTCCTGCGCAAGCTGGTGCCGGGCGGCAGCGACCGCAGCTTCGGCATCCACGTGGCCCAGATGGCGGGCATGCCGCGGCGCGTGATCGACCGCGCCAAGAAGGTGCTGGCCCACCTGGAGCAGAGCCATGCCGGGGACCTGGGCGAGGCATCGGCGGAAGCTCCTGCATCGCGTCCGAAGCCCAGCGTGAAGGGCCTGGCCCCGGAGCCGCAGCTGAGCTTCTTCCAACTGGACGATCCCGCGCTGGAGGCCATCCGCGAGCAGCTGCAGGAGCTCGAGATCGATACGCTCACGCCGATCGAAGCGCTCATGAAGCTCAACGAGATCAAGCGCATGGCCGGTGCCACGAAGGCGCGCCTGCGCAAGGCGTGAAGGCAGTGGCATGACCCAGGGAGCGCACCACCGGCGGGAGCAGGAATGGGCTGCGCACTGGGGCTGGTTGGTGATCGCCCTCGCGGTGCTGCTGGCCTATTGGCCGCTCTCCTCCTTCCAATGGGCCGTGGCCCATG
>CAZJTB010000120.1:4452-7360 GCA_964548485.1 uncultured Chryseobacterium sp.
GCTGGTTCATCGCGAGCTGCCTGCACGATGGTCATTTCCCATTGTGGAACCCGCACCAGCAGTTCGGCTATCCCCTGCACGCCGACCTGCAGGGTCCCGCGTGGTACGTGGAAGCCATCGCGTTGGGCGGCACCATCGGCCACGGCATCCATGTGCTGCAGGCGCTGGGCCTGCTCTACCTCATGATCGGCGGCTGGGGCATGATGCGCCTCACCCGGCTCATCCACGGCGATGCGCGCGCCGCGCTCATCGTCGGGGTGGCCTACGCGCTGGGCGGATTCCTCACCGGCCACCACCAGCACTTCTACCTCATCATCAGCGCGGCCTGGCTGCCCTGGCTGCTCGATGCCTTCATCCGCCTGCTGCGCGAGCCGGGCTGGCGCAACGCCGGCCGCGTGGCCCTCATCCAGGGCATGCTGCTCACCGGCGGCAACCACACCTTCACCATCATCGGCAGCTACCTGCTGCTGGCGCTGTTCGCCCTGGAGGCCCGCACGGCATGGCGTGCCGCCCGGTGGACCGCCCTGCGTCCCCTGCTGCTATGGTGCGCGGGCGCGGTGCTCGGCTCCATGCTCGTGGGCATCGGCGCGCTGCATGCCTGGGCGGATTCGGCGCAGCACCTCTCCCGCAGCGGCGCCATCGGCTACGCGGCGGCGGCGGATGGATCGATCATGCGCTCCGCGCTGGTCTCGCTGCTGATTCCCTTCGCGCCGGGAGCGGACCATGGCGAGCTCGGCGTGGACCCGAGCATGACCAACCTCTCCATGGGCATCATCGTGCTGTCGATGGCCTTGGCCGCGCTGCTCCGGAAGCGATCGGGCCTCGAGGGCACGCTCCTCGCCTTCGGCATCGTGTGCGCCATCATCGGCACCGGCGATGCCACGCCTGTGCACCGCTGGGCCTGGTCGTGGCTGCCCGGCATGAATGTGTTCCGGTTCCCCTCCTACTTCTACCTCTTCGCCTGGATGGCTGCCTTGGTGCTCGCCGGCGGAACCATGGCCTCGCTGTGGGCCGGGGGCTTGAAGCGCGGGCACGCCGTGGTGCCGCTCGCGCTGGCGCTCATCGCCCTGCTGGTCATCGCTGCGCGCGCGCTGACGGAGGCGCAGCCCGCCATCGCCCATGGCTCGCTCTTCGAGCGGATGCGCGCGCTGGCGTATCCGCAGCGCGTGCTTCTCGGCGCGGCCATCGCCATCCCCGTGCTCGCCATCGGCGTGGCGGCGGCCTGGCGCGGCCGCCTGCGCTTCGCGCTGCTGCTCGGGCTGGTGCTGGCGGAAATGGCCTGGGGCACCACGCTCGCGCTCTGGAACACCGCCGTATCGGACATGCACCCGGCATGGCTGCAGCGGCGGCTGCAGGCGCTGAACGAGGGCCCGGTGGTGCCTGAGCCGTTGCCGACGAAGGCCTATGATGACAGTGGCCAGCGCCTGCACTACCTGGCCCACGCCACGCAGGATTACCTCGGCGGCTTCTCGCGCAACGGCGTGAACAGCTTCTGGCTTCGGAATGCGATGGAGCTGGAGGTGGCGCACACCGCGCTCTGGGAGGCCATGGCCCGGCAACCGGTGGCTTACCTGGCAGAACGGATCATCCCGTTCGCGGACTACTCACCGGATCGCATCGATGCCGCAGCCGATAGCGGGCTCGTGGTGCTGATGGATGACGCGCGAGCGGAAGGCGCAACGGCGCCATCGCCGGAGGATGGCCTGGAGGTCGTCGGCTTCGACCGTGACCGCTTCACCATGGCCTGCAAGGTGGCACGGCCCGCCCTGCTGGTCCTGCAGCAGAGCCACTATCCGGGCTGGCAGGTGAAGGTCGATGGCGAGCCAGCGGAGCTCCTGCGCGTGAACATCGCCGCGATGGCCGTGCGGGTGCCAGCCGGCGAGCGGACCGTGGAGTTCCGCTACGCGAAGCCCGCTGTCCACTGGCTGCTGTTCGTCTCGCTGGCAACCTTCTTCATCCTGCTCTTCGCGATCGCCTGGCCGGATGGCGGTGCGTTGGCGCGCGCTGGCCCTGTCATCCTCCTCGGCGCCACGGCTTGGTCGCTGCTGGGGAACGAACGGAACGCGGATGAGACCGATGCGCTGCTGCGCTCGGCCGGGAAGCGCTTGCCCGACAACGCCTCGGTGATCCTGAACGACGACGGCAGCAGTGCCTTCCCCACGCACGGGGACATGGTGGGCTGGCGGCTGCGCGCCGATGAGCCGCATAAGGCCGGTGAGGCCTGGTCGGTGCTGCGGGCGGCGATGGCGCATCGCACGGCAGCGGCGCCAGAACGCGAGCGCGAGCTGCATTGGATCGATGCCGCGCTGAAGGCTGATCCCGCGGTCCGCGCGCTGATCCTCGATCGCTACGATGCGGAGCCGCTCGGACGGGAAGGCCGCAGCATACACCTGCGCCTGAAACCCCGCCCGGAACCGCTCGCCGGACGCGCATTGCTCGCGCCCGACACGCTCACGAACCGGTGGCTGCATGCCGCATCGCCCTTCGGCGGCGGCACGGAGCTGCTGCTCGACAGCCTCAGCGACCTGCGCGACGGCAGCCTGGTGATCGACCTGCTGGCCGCAGCGCCGCGAACCGCCCAGGCCGTGGTCGTGATCGAGCGGAAGCGCGATGGGCGCACCACGGACTACCGCGCCCTGCCCATCGCCGCAGGCAGCTTGGAGCGCCCGGCCTATGCCGTGCAGCCCATCGACGAGCTGTGGCGCAACGGCGAGGCGCTGAAGATCTACCTCTGGTCGCACCGGGGCGACAGCATCAGGGAGCGCGCGCTGCGCATCCGCGCGGTGCCCCATCGCTTCCATTCGTGGTAGCGTTTGCAAGGAAGGATGAGCGGCCTATATTTGCGCCCCCTCTGCGAGAGTAGCTCAGTTGGTAGAGCACGACCTTGCCAAGGTCGGGGTCGCGGGTT
>CAZJTB010000121.1:0-7351 GCA_964548485.1 uncultured Chryseobacterium sp.
GGCGCGGCGGACGAGCTCGCACAGGTTGAGAGGGTCCGCGATTGGCTGTTTGCTGAACGCACGCGGCTCGCCGACCTCCTGAACCGGCTTCATGCAGTGCGCGAGCGCGACCGCAGCCTGGCGCTGCTCACCAACGATAGCGTGAAGACGGCCCTGCTGAAGCTGGAGCAGCTCTATGAGAAGGTGAAGGCCGAAGAGGACCATTTCCGGTTCGATTCGGAGGAGGTGATCTACAAGCCCGTGTACGAGCTGATGGACCTGGGGCCGACCCTGGACCTCTACATGGGCAAGGACGTGGCAATGCGCCAGGAGGACTTCGCGCCCTACTTCGCCGACAAGCGCGTGAAGAATGGCTTCCTTATGGCCTTCCTGGAGTTCTCCACCATGAACCGCCAATTGGAGCAGGTCTTGAAGCTCAGTGACCAGCTTGTGGGCATGATCGACCGGGAGCTCGGCAAGGACAAGGGGAGGTGATGCGCTGCCTTGACGGTTCGCGTTAGCGCCAGAGCGAGCATGTTGCCGTTTCCCCGGTCACGTTGTCCACGATCACGACCAACGGCTCCGGCACCTTTCCCTCTTCGCTGGGCCGCGTGCCCACGAAGGCGAATGACGCTTTCCCGGGCAGGATCTGCGTGAGCTTGAATCGATCGATGCCGGTATCGGCTTTCCAGATGATCCTGCCTTGGGTATCCACGCGTGCCACGACCGTGGTGCCCTTGAGCCCCGGCTCCGAGGTGCAGATCATCAACGCGCCATCGGGATCGGCCAAGCGGAACGCTTCGCTTTTGTCATCCAAGCGCAGGAAGGCGGCGTTGAAGTATTCTTCGGTACCGAGCGGCATCATGGAGCTGATGCGATGGTGCTTCTCATCCACAGGTGCAGCGAGTTCTCCGCGATGGAATCGGCGCATCTGCTTCCTATTCCCTTGAGCCGCCACGCGGCGCACGAATTTCTTCGGAGCGAATTCGCCGAGCCGTTCTTCTTCCGAATGCAGACCGAGCCATTGGCCGGGCGCCACGATGAAACCGGCGGCGAGGTAGGTGTCGGGGCTGATCGCGAAGGGCCGCGCTGACGTCGGCACGTAGGGGGCGCGCACTTCGGCGGGTGCCAACAGTTTCATGCGCTCCAGGTCAACGCAGCCGATCCCATTCACATCGAACCACAAGACCCGTCCATCAGTGCCGAGGATCTTCGCCAGTGCGAACTGATTCGACGTGAGGCCTTCGGCGATCGGGATCTTCTTCGGCGCGCTGCCATCCAGCGGAATGAGCAGGATGCTGACACTCGTGGTGGTGTTGCCGCCGCGGCCGCTGATCTCGGGTAGGTGCGGGTCGGTGGCTTGAAGGAGCGAAGCGATGTGATCCGCAGTGCGCACGCATTCGCCCAGCGGGATCCCGCTCGCAGGGGCCACGGAGAGGACCTTCTTCCCGAACCACATGACCGCTCCGAAGAGCAGGGCCAAGCCCCCCGCGATCAGTGCGAGCTTCACGCGCAGTGAGCGGTACCGCCCGTACCAAGCGGAAGCGGCTTCCTGCTTATCGGTTGAGGAGCTCACGCGCCGCGCTCTATCGTTTCAGTGTGATCCAGCCGCCCTCCTCATCGATCTCGGCCCTGCAGCTGCTGGCCTTCTGCCGGATCACCTCATCCGCCACGAAGCGCATGATCTCCGCGCGCTGACCAAGCGCCCACGCGTGGCCATTGCGCCACTCGCTCGCGCTGCCGATGTACACGATCGCCACCGCATCGCCGCCGGCGAATTCCCACCAGCCCGTGATGCGGCGCCCATCGGATCCGTAGGTCACGCTTCCCGACCGCCCTTCCTCGGTGATGGTGACGTTGGCGCCCATGGCGTGCCGAAGATGGCGATCTTCACCGCATGTCCTGGAAGATCGCGCTCACGGTGGCCCTGCTCACGGCACTGGTCACGGCATTCATCACAGCCTTCGTGGCCGACAAGGTCACGGGGCTGCACGGCGTGAGCGATTTCGAGGGCAAGCGCGGCTATGCGGTCGTCTTCCTCTTCATCCCCGCGGGCTTCATCGGCGGCTTCCTGCTGGGCCTGCTCGGCACCAAGCTGGTGGGCGCGGTGGAATGGGCGCACTTCTGGAAGTCATTCGGGCTTTCGGTGCTCATGGGCCAGGTGGCGCTCTTCGGCATCGCGGGCCTCAGCCTGCTTTCCATCCCGCGGGCGCCCAAGGCCCTGGAGCAGCCGCTGGCGGTGGAAGTGGAGGTGCTGGTGCCGGTGGCGCGCATCCCGGAGGGCGCACGTGAGCCGGGCCGCATCCGCATGAGCCTCTACGCAGGCGACCAGGACAACCGGTCGGTGGAGGTCGATACGGCGCGATACCGCGAAGAGGAAGGGGTGCTGGTGGTGCCCGCTATCGCACCGTTGAACAGCCGATCGGCCGTACGCATCCTCAGCTTCCACATCGAGGAGCACACCTGGCTGGCCTTCGACCTGCCCCTGCCGCCAGTGCCAGAGGCCAGTGAACGGTGGAGCGAGCCCGCGCCCATGCGCGACGCGCGCACGGCGGGCAGCCGCGCGGAACTCTCGGATGTGCTGCTTCGCCATCGGGTGGTGGCGCAGGAGGAATAAGCCGGGGCTGCGCTATGCCCTGCGCCACGCATCGTTCATTTGCAGCATGAGATTCCCGCTGCTGTTCCTGCTGCCCTTCATTCCTGCCTGCCTGGCCGCGCAGACCCCCATCTGTACCATCCAAGGCACGGGCGCGAGCAGTCCCTTGCAGGGGCAGTCGGTCACCACCACGGGCATTATCACCGCCATCTTCAGCGGCACGGGCACCTTGCAGGGCTGGTTCCTGGAGGACCCCGATTGCGACGCCAACCCGGCCACGAGCAATGGCATCTTCGTGTACCAGCCCAATGCGAGCGGCATCGCGGTGGGGCAGCGCGTGAGCGTGACGGCCACGGTGACGGAGTTCCAGGGGCTCACCGAGCTCACCAGCGTCACCAATCGCACCGTGATCGGCAGCGGCACGGTCACGCCCACGAACGTGAACCTGCCCATCGCCTCGCTGAACGATTGGGAGCGGTACGAGGGCATGCTGCTGCGCTTCCCGCAGGACCTGGTGGTGACCGGCAATGATTCCTGGGCGCAGTACGGCGAGGTGCTGCTGGCGCCCCAGCGCCTGTACTCGCCCACCAACGCCATCGACCCGAATGATGCGGCGCCCTCGGGCAACACGACGAGCGGGAGCTCCAATGCGCCAGCCATCAACGCGCAGGCCGATTGGAACAGCCGCGCATCGATCCTGCTCGACGATGGGCGCACCACCAGTTATGCCACGCCGTACCCGCTCATCGACGCCGCCGGAACGCTCCGCTGCGGCAGCGGCATCACGGGCCTCACCGCGGTGATGCACTACGCGTTCAGCAGCTATCGGTTGATTCCCGCGGGCACGGTGAGCATCCAGCATAACCCGAGGCCACCGGCCCCATCCTTCGGTGGAGGGCTGCGCATGGCGGCGTACAACGTGCATAATTTCTACACCACGCTGGGCAGCTCCGGAGCCGCCACCGCCGAGGAGCTGAATCGGCAGCGCACCAAGCTCGTGGCCGCGCTCCAGGGCCTCAATGCCGATGTCATCGGCCTGTGCGAGATCCAGAACAACGCCACCGCCTGGACCGACCTGCTCGGCGCGCTCAATGCCGCGGTGGGCGTGGGCACTTACGAAGGCGTGGTGTACAGCGATCCGGGCACCTTCACGCGGTCGGCCATCTTCTACAAGCCATCCGTGGTGCAGCTGGTGACGCCCACCTACGGCATCAACAACAGCACCTTCGAGCGCGCCCAGATCACGCAGGGCTTCCGCATCGGGCCCACGGGCGGGCGCTTCCTCTTCAGCATGGTGCACCTGCGCAGCAAGCTCTGCGACAATGCCACGGGTAGCAACCTCGACCAGGGCGATGGCCAGGGATGCTACAATGCGCGGCGGCGGTCGCAGGCGCAGGAGCTGCTCACCCACTGGTCCTCGCTGCGCGGCATCACCGGCATCGAGGCCCAGGTGGCGATGGGCGATTTCAACGCGAACACGCAGGAGGATCCGCTGGATGCGCTGCGCGCCGGAGGCCTCATCGACCTGCTGCCGGCTGACGCTTACTCGTTCCGCTTCCAGGAGCGCTTCGGCGCGCTCGACCACGCCTTCTGCACGCCGCTCTTCAATCAGGCGGTGGTGGGCGCCTCCACCTGGGCCATCAACAGCGATGAGCCGCCCGCACTGGACTATCCCTTCGCCGCCAACTACCAGCCCAATGCCTTCCGCAGCAGCGACCACGACCCTGTGGTGGTGGGCGTGAATCCAGCGGCGATCGTGTCGGTGGAGGAGCTTGATGCGCCGTGGGGGATGGTGCGGTTCACGCTCGATGGCGATACGCGCACTGCGGTCTGGCGCGCGGAGCAGCCCTTCACCGTGGAAGTGCTGGATGCGATGGGGCGAACGGTTGCAGGCCGTAGCGCCTCCGGCACCCAGCAGTCGATGGCACTTGTCGGGCTCGCCTCAGGCGTGTATGTATGGCGCTGCGTCGAGGCGGGAAGGCTGATCGGTTCCGGACGGGTGGTGCTTCCCTGAGCGGGTCAGTCGCGGGTGATGGCCGCGCCCACATGCTCCGCCAGCGCATCCATGCTGTCGCACCAGCCGCCGATGTGGCTGTCGCGCGAGGCCTTGCTGGCCAGACCGATCTGGCGGAAATGCATGCGGGTAAGGTCTCCTTCCGCGAGCAGGTCCACCGTGACCTGCGTTCGGTGATGCGCTGGGTTCACCTCCACCACCTGCTTCTCCCACTGGTGCGTGAAGGCCAGGTGATCGATGGGGCGCACGGCCGTGTAGGTGCCATAGGCTGGGAAGTCCGTTCCATCCGGCGCGCGCATCACCACGCGCCAGGCACCGCCTACGCGCACATCGGCCTCGGCCCCCACGGTGCTGAAGGCCGCGCAACCGAACCAGTGCACCAGCATGGCGGGGTTGGTCCAGGCGTCCCACACCAGTTGGCGCGGCGCATCGAACACGCGGGTGATGCGGATCTCGTCCGGCGCAGGAGTGCTGACGTTATTGCGAAGGCGTTGGGCGCTGTCCATCGCCCACGAAAGTAGGTGCAGGGCTAGCGACCCTTTTCCACCAGCGTCACGAAGCCTCCATAGCACATGCGCTTGTGGTCGAAGATGGGCGTGGCCATCTGCTCGCGGTACATCTTGTCCATGCGTGGGTCGGCCATCACCTTCTTGTTCACCTGGTCGCGGTGCTTGCGGTTGCGATAGACGATCCAGGAGAAGATCACGGTTTCACCCGGTTTGCATTTGGCCGCTTTGGGGAAGGGATAGGCGATGCCTTCGTGCTCAAGGTCGTCGCCGGCGCATTCCCAGTATTGGATCGCGCCATGGTCGATCCAGACCTTGCCAGCCGCTGTGGCCAGACGCTTATAGCGCGCCAGATGCTTCTTCGGGACGGCGATCATGAATCCATCGATGTAGTGTGCCATGGTCTTTGGTAATTGAGGTTTTTCGTGGGTCCCGAGCAGGTTCAAGACCGTGCTGCCAAACGCTTATGGTGCAGCACGTATGCCCACGCGAGCAGGCCGATGAAGAGGAACATCGGCGCCCAGCCCGCCACCGGATCACCCACTGCGATGAACGAGAACATGGCCACCACCAGATCGATGAAAAAGCCGAAGTAGGCCCATTCCTTCACGCGCGCGGGCACCATGGGCAGCAGGATGGCGATGGCGCCAAGCACTTTGGCGTACGAGATCAGCTTGATGAAGTAGAGCGGGTAGCCCAGGTGATCGTGCAGCATGGCCACAGCCTCAGGCATGAGCAGGATGCCGCCGATGCTGGAGAAGATCATGAAGGCGCTGAAGAGCGCGGTGACGATCCAGTAGGTGAGGTGGAGGCGTTTCATTCGATTGGTTGTGGGTTGATGAGGTTGAGGGTTGGGCAGTCAGCAGCGCTTGGAGCTTGTCCAGGTTCTCCTCGTTCGCACGCTTGATGAAGGTGCGGATCGGCACGAGTTCTTCAGCGGTATCGAAGCGCATGATCCATTCGATCCGGGTTCCTTCAGGCGCCTCCGCGAAGGTCACCATGGCCTTGTAGAAGTGCATCTCCTTCAGGTGTTCGAATTCCAGGTAGCTGTGCGGTTCGACCCGCTTGAAGACGCAGGTGCTGTTGAAGGCCGCGCCATCCGGGCCGTGCATGGTGAATTCCCAGAGGCCCTCGGGCCGCAGCTCGAAATGGTGGAAAGTGTTCGTGAAGCCAAGCGGTCCCCACCAGCGCGCGAACAGCTCGGGGTCCGTCCATGCGGCGAAGACCCACCCTCGCGGTGCGGCGATCACGCGTGAGACTCGCACCTCACGATCGCTCGTTCCATCTTCTGATCCTCTCATTTTCTGATCTTCTGATCGTTCTTCAACGGCCACCGCACCTCGATCTCCGCGCACTTCGCTCGCACGATGGCCTTCACCAGCGCAGCGGGCAACGGCCTTTCCGGCGTGAACTGGATGGCGCCTTTGCTCGTCTTGAAGTCCTTGAGCTGCTCCTTGATGGCGGCGGGCACAGATCCGTAGAGCGCGCAATGCGTCTTTGCTGCACCGAGGTAAAGCATTGGGTGTCCGTTGTACTTGAAGGCCGGCATGTTATAACCGAAATGCTCCTCGATGCCTGGCATTGCGGCGAGGATCTGCTTACGCAACCTTACCAATGCAGCGCGCTGCGCAGGCGGCAGAGCGGCCAGGTAGTCGTCGATGGCTTTCATGCCGATCAGCCGATCACCCAGTTCAACTCGGTGCGATAGTCCTTCGGGTCCTTCACCTCGTCGGGGTTGTTCAGGTAGCGTTCGAAGAAGCGGCCGGTCTCGGGGAGCTTCTGGCCGCGCACCCAATCCTGCAGTGCGGGCCATGCGTTCGACAGGCCTTCGTAAGGACCTTGGTACACGCAGCGCGCCACGCGCACGGCGGGCAGCTTGCTGTTCTTCACACGGCCGCTCTCCACGATGGCCTTCGTCACCGGGAATCCGATCTCGAAGTCGAAGATGTCGCTGGGGCGGCGGTGGTGGTAGCTGAACATCGGCCCTGCTGGTTGCAGGCCTTGACCGGCGAGCACTTGGATGATCTCCTGGATGGCGGGGTCCATGTGCTTGGGCATCTCCATGCCGGGGATCACCAGGTGGATGGTGGCGGCTATCTGTTCTTTGGTGGTGGTGACTTCGGGTTTGGTGATCATGTTGGTGGGGGATCAGACGATCAGACAATTGGACGATCAGACGATGGGAAAGCATCCGATCAGGTGAGTTGTATCCAGGTGTTCACGATGGTTTGAAGTGCCTTGGCTTTGGCCTTGATA
>CAZJTB010000122.1:0-7347 GCA_964548485.1 uncultured Chryseobacterium sp.
AGGTCCGCTCGATACTTCGGAGCAGGTCATTTGTCTTCAACAGTAACAAGAGCGGACGAGGGACGCTGGCTAACAAGTGGGCGATGCGCTCAAAGTACTCTGGGAATTTGCCGCGAATCGCTTCAATCTCTGCCAGTGTCCTCGGCTGATCCAACGACCGCATGCGGACACGGTCCCATGAGCGATGGGTGAGCAGGGAGGAGAAGAGACGGGGCATGCAGCGGATGTGTTTGCGGGCGAAGTAATCCCGCGCCTATTGGGTGAGGCTTGATTGATCGTGGTGATTCCGTGTGCGATCCGTTAACACGCCGTTACGGCCGCCATCAATCCGTTCGGAAGATGTGGAAGCTGAAGTCGTCCTTGCGGGAAAGCGCCCAGCTGATGAATCGCGGCGCGGCGAATACGGGATCGGAGGGCACGATCAGGAAGAGCTTGCGCGCATCGCTGGCTACCGCGCGGTGCAGCAGATCGATGGCCAGCTCGGTGCTGGGCGGACCTTCATGCACCCGCCACTGGATATGGCCGCGATTGGTGGTGATGAAGGCGATGCCGAATCGGCCCGGCTCCCAGAGCTCGCTGGTCGTGAATGCCGGCCCGCTGCCAGGCGGCTGCTTGCCCTGCTGGCGTGCGAGCAGCGGAGCGGCTCCCCACCAGGCTACCCGCCCACTGCCCTCGCGCGCGAGCATGGCGATCACCGGGTAATCCTGCTTCAGCCACGCGCGCATCCGCAACGGCTGCCTGGCCGCCATGGTGCGCATGGGCTTCTCCGGCGCGAAGCCCCAGCGCTCCAGGTAGGTGCTCAAGGTGCGCTCGGGAAGCAGGTTGCCCGTTTCCCGCTGCACCAGCCACCTCACCGCCTCGCGGCTCCAGAGCGGCTCCTGGCCGCCGATGGCATCGGGCAATCCGTTCCGGATGATCTCGTGGATCGCCCGCTCTTGCTCAAGGCTGAGCTTGCGACGGTCCGAGCTTCGGACGGGCTTGCCGCCAATGCTCGGAGCATCCGTCCGGCCGAGCCGCTCGAGTGCAGCTCTTAGGTCGATGAGCGGGATGCCATGCCGCTGCGCAGCCGCCTCCATGGATGCGCCATCGAGCACCTCGTGCATCGCGAGGCGCAGCGCATGCTCGCTCAATGAGCTGCTCCTCATGCCAGTTCCTTCATTCTTGATCAACGGCGGCATCATGCGCTCCATTCGCTCGCGCGCCTCCACCGGGATGGGTTTCCATGGCATCGCGTCAATGCTTGACCACGCGGACGGCCGCACGCCCCGAATCGCCGCTCAGGACGATCGCATAGGCCCCATCGGCGAGGTCGGCGAGGTCCACCTCAAGCAGGCCATCGAGCAAGGGCCTCGCATCCTGCCGCCGCAGCCACCGACCGGTGGCATCCATGACATCGATCCGGAGCGAAGGCCCCAGAACGACCGCACCGGTGATGTGCAGCGGGCCATGCGTCGGATTCGGCGCCACCACCAGCCCTGCCGCCGGGTGCTCCTCGATGCCGATCGTGGGGCACACCAGGTAGGGGTCGAGCCCGTTGCAGTCGTTGATGCCATAGCAGCACAGCTGCGGCACGTTGAAGTTGGCCGTGGTGGAGTAGTTGCACGCTTCAGGGTCGAGGCATCCGAAGATGATCGGCGTGGCGCACGAGCCATCGTCGCAGCCCGCGGTCGGGTCGTACTCCAGGAAGTTCGGATCCATGCAGCCGCAATCGGGCGGGTACACCAGGAGCCCCGAGAGGGTCTCATCCGGCAGCAGGGAATCGGCGGTGGCCACGTACTTCACCACCACGCCATCCGGCCGCTCGATCTCCACGTTCAGCAGGAATGACAATTCGCCGGCCGTGGTGAGCTGCGCCACCAGCACGCGGTTATCGGCGGTGGGGCCCGAGGCGCCGGGCGTGGAGCTCGAGATCCGGCATGCGTTCGAGGCGAAAGCGCTCTGGGCAGTGGCATCCTTGAAAACGCCGTCGAGGTCATCGCCCGAGGCCAGGAAGGAGGGCGGCACGGAGGGCTGTCCGCCCAGCGGCACCAGGCCATCGCTCACGGTGAGCGGCACGCCCGCTTCGGGCGCGGCGTTCACAAGCAGGCCGCCGGGCACCGAGGCGCTTCCGCCATCGTTGTTGGAACCGCCCACCAAGCTGCCGTTCGGGTCATCCGCCTTCAGGATGCCCAGGCGCTGCGCGCTTCCCCGGCCCAGCGAGAGGTATGAATCGAGCGCCACGGTGCCTTCGCCCAAGGCGCCGTTGTTGAGCTGGTGGCCGAAGGTGCGCCCACGGTCGGCATGGTTGAAGAAGGGTGCCGTGCTGGCGATGCTGAGCACGTGGTTGGCATCGCCGTAAAGCGCGCGCAGCCCGCAGCCCGGGCCCAGATCGAGGTACACCCGGTAGGTGATGGACCCCTCGGCAAGGCCGCCGCCATTGGTGTCGGTGGCGTCGTTGGCATCGCTCACGTAGTACACCTCCACGATCACGTTCTCCAGCGGCTCCTGCGCCAGCAGCGCGGCATTTGCGCACAGGCCCAGGGCAATCAGCAACGATCGGGCGCGCATGGCTACTTGATGGTGTAGGTGATGCCCAGCGCGTACTCGGTGCCCCAGGCGTACGAATCGAAATCGACCACATAGCCCTGGGCGAACCTGTAGGCGCGGCGGAAGGGCGAGTTGAGCAGGTTGCGCGCCCCCAGGCGCACGGACCAATGGCGGCCCACCTGCTTGTTCAGCGTGAGGTCCACCATGTGGCGGGGCATCTCATAGGCGCGAATGCCGCTGGGGTTCACCTCGCTGTTGCTGATGGCGAGCTTGGGCCCCTGCACGTTGTAGCTGGCCGTGAAGCTCATCCGCAGGCTGTCGGCGGTCCAGGTGAGCATGCTGTTCACCATCCACGGCGCCTGGCCGAACATGGTGGTGCTGTACTCCACCGGCTCGGCGAGCAGCACGGTGCGCAGGGTGCTCTTCGAGTCCATGAGCGTCACGTTGCCGCGCCACTCCAGCCAGCGGGCCAGCCCCACGCGGCCCTCTACCTCGAGGCCGTACACGCGCGAGCGCAGCGCGTTGCGCCAGGTGAAGCCCCCGGCTGCCGTGTAGAGCAGCTCGATGTGGTTCTGGAACTCCTTGTAGAAGGCGCTCACCGATACGTTGTCGCGGTTGCGGAAGAAGCGCTCCACGCGCACGTCGTAGTTGTCCACCGAGGTCATCCGCAGGTCGGGGTTGCCGATCACGGGCGCATCCAGCAGGTAGTCGATGAGCTGCGTCACGGAGAACTCGCGGAAGCTGGGCCGGCCCAGCGAGCGGAAATAGTTGAGTCGCAGGTTCATGGGCGCCTGCTCGTCGGTGCGCAGCTTGTAGATGAGGTTGATGCTCGGCAGCAGGTTCCACTGGTCGATGGTGCCGGGGCGCGCGGGCTTCGGCTGCGGATTGGCGCCTGCCAGGGAGAGGTTGCCCACCACGCCGCGCGATGGGTCATCGGCGGCCACGCCTTCCTCATAGAAGCGCAGGATGTCGGTGAGCATGTCGGTGTGCTCCGCGCGCAGGCCGCCCACGGCGCGCAGGCGCTCGGTGATGGCGTAATCGCTGAGCACGAACACCGCCGACACGCGCAGGATGCCGATGTCGTTGTCCTTGAAGGTGCCGCCGGGCACGTAGAGCGAGGTGAAGCGGCCATCGGCGCGCATGTCGAAACGCCCCGGCTCGAGCCATTGCTCCGGGCCGGGCGCGCCCAGCACGCGGAAGAAGGTCTGCTGGTTGCGCCGCTCCTGGCGCAGGTAGCTGCCGCCGAAGCGCAGCTTGCGCGTCTTGCGCGGGCGGTCCATCAGCGGGAACTCGGCCGCCACGCGCGCGTCGAGGAGGGTCTCGTTCAGGTAGCGGAAGATGCGGTTGGGCGGCGTCAGCGCGGCCTCGATGTCGGTGATGGGCTGCCCCGGCGGCGGGAGCACGTAGGCGAGCCGCTTGAAGTCGAGCATGTCGCGACCGCCCACCGAATAGGAGGCGTCGGCCTCCACCTTGGTGTTGAGCGCGGGGATGAAATGCCGCGACCCGAGCTGGTACACCCACATGCGCCGCTGCTCGTAGTACTGATCCTCGGCGGCGTACTCCTCCGAGCCCACTCCGGGGTTGAAGAAGCGCAGGAAGCGCGCGTTGGCCTGCCCCATGGCGTTGGGCATCACCAGCAGGCTGATGGAGTGGTTGCGGTTGAGCTTCAGCGAGGCGCTGCCCACGGCGTTCCAGCCGCGCGTGACCACGCTGATGCCCTGCGTGCCCTTGCGGCCCCATTCATCGCCGGGGTTCGGGTCGTCGTAGGCCTCGCCGGTGCGCACGATGGTGCTGGCCGGGTCGTACTCGGTCTCCGCATTGTAGCGCAGGCCGAAGAGGAAGCCGAGCGTCTTGGGGCTCTTGCTCTTCTTGAAGAGCTCCACCTGGTTGCCCAGGCTGAGCGAGAGGTTGGCGTTGGGCGAGCCCTGGTCGGTGTACACACGCCAGTTGTCGTTGCGGAAGCGGCGGTTGTAGTCGGCCAGCTGCGCGTTGATCGTGGGCGAGAAGTAGGCGAGGTTGTAGGTGCTGTTGTAGGCGGCCACGGCATTGCCCACCGCGGTGGAGTTGTACAGCAGCGCCGGCGCCAGCAGGCCCAGCTCCGCGAGCATCACATGCTGCAGGGTGCTGCTGGTGCCCATGGTGGTGCTCTGGAAGCCCGGCGTGCCGCTGGTGATGCCATAGCCGGCCAGCACGCCGCCATAGCCCAGGAAGGTGAGCTGCTCGTAGAGGTTGGGCTCCTTGAACTCCGGGTAGTCCTCGCCGAAGAGGGGCACGCCCTCGGGCGGCGCGCGCAGGCCATCGTCGCGGCCCAGCCAATCGGTGCCGCTCGGCCTGCCGGTGATGATGTCCTTGAACGCGCTGTTGGTGTTGATGCCGATGCTGGTGCCCACGCTCACGCGCAGCTTCTCCGGATAGTCGCTCGTGTTCAGGCTGATCAGCGCGCCGCTCCAATCGCCGGGCAGGTCGGGCGTGGCGGTCTTGGTGATCACGATGTTGTCCATGAGGCCCGTGGGGAAGAGGTCGAGCCGCAGGTTGTTGGTGAGCGGGTCCAGCGTGGGGATGCGGCTGCCGTTCACCGTGGTCACGATGTAGCGGTCGGCCAGGCCGCGCACGGTGACGAAGGCGCCCACGGTGCTCACCCCGGTGATGCGCTTCACGGCCTGCGTGGCATCGCCATCGCCGGTCTTCAGCATGGCATCGCGCGAGATGTAGTCCATGCTCGCGGCGCTGTTCACTTTCAGGCGGTCCAGGTACGCGTCGTTGGTGCGCACGGACTTCGCCTCCACCTCGAAGGCCTGCAGCGCCACGGCCGCTTCCCCGAGGATCACGTTGCGCACGAGCACCTCGCCATTCTGCGGCCGCACCTCGATCTCCTTCGAGTCATAGCCGATGAAGCTGAACACCACCGTTTCCTGCTCGGTGCCCTGGATGGTCAGGCTGTACCGGCCATCGAGGTCGGTTACCGTGCCGATGGTGGGAGTCCGCTTCAGCACCACCGTGGCGCCCACCAAGGTCTCGCCTTTGTTGTCCGTCACTTTGCCGCGGATGGTGCCCTGCGCGATGGCCCCGGTGATGGACAGCGCAGTGATGAAGGCGAGGATCGCGCGCACCGCTGGTTTGTTGAGGGCGCGAAGGTGACAGCCGTTCCGCCAGCCCATGTTCCGCTGCGGTTACCGGCGATCTAGGGATTCATGAAGGCACCGTGTCCGCAATCTGCGCGTGATGGGAGATGATCGCCGCTGGCTTGTCTGAGCCCATGCCTCCTCAATGCCGGTCGCGGCCTTGCGCTTCGGGCCGGGTGCAGCGCGGGTGGGCTAATGCGGCACGTAACGCCGCTGGTCCGTCGCTTCATCCCGGCCTTCATGCTTCATTCAGCGGCCTGGTACCAAGCAGGACAGGATTGCCTGCGGACTTAAGGCCCGCGCGGCTCCTTCAGAGCAAGCCGAGCGCGGAGCCGATGATCGCGACCAGAATCCCAACCAGGATCATGAGCCCCGTGGCGATGCCGTAGGCCGTGAGCACGCGGATCACCGCGGCCACTCGGTCTTCCTGTTCGTACATGTCGGAGAAGGTCCAGGCCAGCAGGCTGATGTAGAGGAGATTCCCCAGCACGGAAGCCCATATGGCGAGGCCCCTGAATTGGAGGAGCATGTAGATCGGGATGCTGGCCAGCGCCACCTGGATGGATACGAATGCATTGGCGAACACGTGCTCGATCAACCCGTGGCCATGGCTGCGGAACATGATCCAGGTGCTCACGGCCATGAGCGGCAGCAGCGCCAGGTAGATGATCCCTTGATTGCGGACCAGCCATGCGTTCAGCCTGCTCATGGCCGCTTGCCCCTCCTCATCCAGTGGCGCAGTGGCCCCGGTGAAATCGATGTTGAGCCACGATGCCAGCAAGACGCCGATGGTGCTGAGGATGAGCAGCAAGGTGAATGGCGGGAAGCAGGGCTTGCGAACGCCCTCGATGTAGCCGCGCACCAGGCGGCCGGGCTGTGTGAACAGCCCTCTCAGCGTGTAGAGCAGGCCGCGATCCACGCTGAAAAGGCCCAGGAGCAGCTGATGCGCGAGCCAGGAGAGATCCAAGCGCCTGGTGTCGCGCGCTTGGCCGCAGTGATGGCAGTAGCGGCCGCAAAGGCCGGTTCCGCAGGCCAGGCAGGTTGCCGAGTTCCAGTAGTCCGGGTCGCTCGGCTTGCTGGAGCCATCGCCGGATGCTGGTGGGGTGGTGGGCTGGGCGGAAGCCATCTGTGGAGTGGGAGGTAAAGCAAGGATAAGAAGCGGGCGGGGTGGCCGCTGCAGCCGCTGGCCAGCTGACGCGCCGCAGGGCTAGTTCGCGGCGGCGGGTCGTCGCTTGGGGCAGCGCCGCGCGAAGGCACGGAAGCACGGAGCCCCGGCCAATGCTGGCCGGGGCTCCGTTTCAGGTGCTTCAGCGGCTGGCTATCGCTGGATCACCAGGCGCTCGGTCCTCACCGTGCTGCCGGCGCTGAAGCTCACCAGGTACATGCCATCGGCGAGGCCGTTCAGCTCCAGGGTGGTGTTCACGAAGCCGTCGGTCACGCCCAGGTTGTGCTGGGCCACGCGCTTGCCGAAGGCGTCGAAGATGTCGATGCTCACGGTCTCAACAGCGGCGTCAATGCCGTCGAGGTTCAGGAAGAGCTGGTCACCGTGGTTCGGGTTGGGGTGCATCCGTAGTCCCGCGCTTCGCTCGGACTGACCGGCTCCGTTCAGGGCCATGCTCTGGTTGCCGCCGCCGTTGATGCAGTTGGCGGTGTTCAGCAGGCACATGTCGCCCCAGAGGCTGCCGGTGTGGCACCAGGT
>CAZJTB010000123.1:0-7318 GCA_964548485.1 uncultured Chryseobacterium sp.
ACGCATGCGGATCCGACTTTCACATGGCCTGCTCGCCGGGCTCGCCTTCAGTACGTCCAACCACGGCTATGGCCAGGCCTTCGATGGCTTCGCGCTGTACAACCTGATGAATCAGACCACGGCCCGCCTGATCAACGCGAACCAGCAGATCGCCTACACCTGGAACTGCCCCACCACCTTCAGCTACGCGATGGCCTTGAAGCCCAATGGCAATCTGGTGCGCACGGCGGTGAATGCGGGCAACGCGATCACCACAGCGGCCGGCAGCGGACTGGTGCAGGAGCTCAATCCGCAGGGCCAGGTGGTGTGGTCCTTCACCTATTCCTCCGCGGATTACGTGACCCATCACGACATGTGCCTGATGCCCAATGGCAACGTGCTGCTCCTGGCGTATGTCAGGAAGACCCTCGCTGAGCTTCAGGAGGCGGGTTACACAGGCACCACGGCCAAGTATCCGGGGCGCATCATCGAGATCCAACCCACGGGCAGCACGGCGCAGATCGTCTGGCAGTGGGATATGTGGGACCGCTTCATCCAGTATGCCGACCCGAACAAGCCCAACTACATGCCCATCGCGGAGAATCCGCACCGCATGAACATCAATGTCGCGGTGTCCGGTGGCCCTGGGCCCGGCGGGGGCATCGACTGGTTCCACGAGAACGGCATCGACTACAACGAGGAGCTGGACCAGATCGCCTTCAGCGCGCGCTACCTGAGCGAGATCCTCATCATCGACCACAGCACCACCACCGCCGAGGCCGCAGGGCACACCGGCGGTAACGCGGGCCGTGGCGGCGATTTCCTCTTCCGCTGGGGCAAGCCGGCCAATTACGGCGTCGCGGGCGCGCAGCGGATACCGGCGGCCGTGCACGATGTGAAATGGGTGAGGGGCGGCGCCATGGATGGCTGGATCTCCTTCTTCAACAACAATGGCGGTGGCAACTTCACATCAACGGTTGATGCCATCAACCCTGACCGCGACGGCTACAACTACCCATGGACACCAGGGACCGTTTGGGGGCCAGCGAACTACGGCTGGCGGCACACCTGCCTGGCCTATGCCGGCGGGCAGAGCTCAGCCGACATCCTGCCCAACGGCAACGTGTTCTGCGCGCCGAGCGGCCAGTACCTGTATGAGGTGAACAGCAGCAATGCGGTGGTGTGGCAGTACAACGCAGGCCCCCAGCGGGCATTCCGGTACACCTGCGATCACCCCGGCATCATCAACCTGCTCAACGACCCTTGCGGCATCACCACCGATGTGCCCACCGAGGAGGAGCTGGCCGCCTTCGGCATGTTCCCGAATCCGGCGCGCGAGCAGGTGAGCCTGGTGGGTGTGGACGTGGAGACGCTTCGCGCCTTCGTGGTGCACGACGCCAGCGGCCGCGAGGTGAAGCGCGAGCTTCCCGGATGGACCATCAACGTGGGCGACCTGCCCGACGGCGTGTACACCGTGGTGCTGGAGCACGGCACGGGCGAGCGTCAATCCCGGAAGCTGGTGGTGGGGCACTGATGCGGAGAGCCCTGCTGTCGGTCCTCGCGATTGCGGCCCTGCTCCAGGCACGGCCGCAATCGCCGCTTTTCAGCCTGACCGAGGTGCATGAGGTCCGATTGCGCTTCGCCGAGCCCGACTGGAGGGCCCGCTTGGAGACGCTCTACATCGAAGGCGAGAACGGCCGCCTGATCGGCGACATCGAGATCGATGGCACCCTGCTGGAGGATGTGGGCGTGCGCTTCAAGGGCTACAGCTCGTACAGCACGGGCCGCATCAAGAACCCCTTCAACATCGACCTCAACGCCGTGCGCGCCGGCCAGGACTATCAAGGCTTCAACAAGCTCAAGCTGAGCAACGTCTTCCAGGACCCGAGCTTCCTGCGCGAAGTGCTCACCTACGAGATCGCCCGCGATTACATGCCGGCCTCGCGTGCCGCGTATGCCAACGTGTGGGTGAACGATACGCTCCAGGGCCTCTACAACGTGGTGGAGGATGTGGGGCGCGATTTCGTGCAGCACCACTTCGGCACGCGCGATGGCAGCTTCTTCAAAGGCAATCCGCCCACCGTTGACCTCACCGGCGAGAACTGCAGCCTGAGCGATGCGCCCGGCACCGACAGCGCCGCGTACTATGGGCTCTACAGCATCCAGAGCGATCATGGCTGGGGCCACCTGCTCGACCTGATTGACGCGCTGAATCAGCATCCGGAGCGCATCGACAGCGTGCTCAATGTGGACCGCGCGCTGTGGATGCACGCCCTCAACTACGCCCTCATCAACTTCGACAGCTATGTGGGCTACGCGCAGAACTACTACCTGTACCGCGATGGCGATGGGCTCTGGAACACCATCCCGTGGGACATGAACATGAGCTTCGGGGCCTTCCGGCTCACTGATGCCAGCACCTATTGGAACGGCTTCAGCATCGCGCAGGCCATGGCCCTTAACCCGCTGAGCCACCACAGCGGCGTGAGCGTGTTCCCGCGCCCGCTGATGCGCAGCCTGTTCGAGGACCCGATGCGGCGGCGCATGTACCTGGCCCACCTGCGCGCCATCATGGATGAACAGATCGCCAGCGGCGCCTATTACCAGCTGGCCCTGCAGCTCCGCGCGTTAATCGATCCGCATGTGCAGGCCGACCCGAACAAGTTCTACAGCTACCAGGGCTTCCTCGACAACCTCGATGCACAGGTGAGCTTCACCATTGCCTATCCGGGCCTGGCGCAGCTCATGAACGGTCGCGTCGCCTACCTGCAGTCCTATCCGGGCTTCACCGGGCAGCCCTCCATCGGCCTGCCGCAGAGCGCGCCCAGCGATCCCGTGGCAGGCCAGCCGATCACCATCACCAGCACGATCACCGGCTGCGACACCGCCTTCCTGGCCTATCGCTTCGGCATGCGCGGTCGCTTCACTAAGACAGCGATGCTCGACGATGGCCTGCACGGCGACGGCGCGGCGGGCGACGGCGTCTTTGGGGCCACCATCACTGCCGAGGCGAACCTGATCGAGTATTTCATCTACGCGGAGAACGCCGTAGCCGGCGAGTTCAGCCCGCGCGGCGCGGCCCACAAGACCCACCGCGTGTTCACGCGCCTGGAGCCGGGCATGCTGGTGATCAACGAGCTCATGGCCGATAACCGCACCCAGACGGATGCCTCCGGCGCCACCGGCGATTGGATTGAGCTGTACAATGCCAGCGGCAGCACCATCAGCACCGAAGGCCTGCACCTGAGCGATGATCCCGCAGACCCGGAGAAGTGGAGGCTGTCCGATTTCATCCTGGCGCCCGGCGAGTACCTCATCATTTGGGCCGACGACCGTGAGTGGGTGGATGACTACCATGCGAGCTTCAAGCTCGATCGGGAAGGGGAGACCCTGTTGCTCGCGTACGATGCTGGGAACATCATCGATCAGGTCGCATTCGGCGCGCAATACCCCATCTACTCCTGGGCGCGCTCACCGAATGCCACGGGCGCATTCAAGCGCATGGCGCCCACCTTCAAGACCTACAACCACCAGGCGGTTGGCTTCGACGCCGATGCGGCCTTCCAGCTCTGGCCCAATCCGGCCACCACGCAGGTGCTCGCCTTCATCGACCGCGACGGCGATTTCGAGTTGGAGGTCTTCCGGGCCGATGGCCGAAGGATGCTTGGCCCGATCAAACGGAGCAGCCGCCAGTTGGTCGAACTCGACGCCTACGGGCTGCCGGCTGGCCACTACACCCTGCGCGCCACCTTCAGCGACGCCACGTTCAGCAAACCCTTCATCATCATCCCATGAAACAGCTCACCGCCCTGCTCGCTTGCACCACGCTGCTCGCTGCCCAAGCGCAGACCTTCACCACCTGGCGCATGGCCGATGGTCTGCCCACGGACGACATCCGCGACGTGGCCTCGGCGCCGAATGGCACCATCTGGCTCGCCACCGGCGCGGGCGTGGTGAGCTTCAACGGAAGCTCCTTCACCACCTACACCGCGGCCACCAACCCCGGCCTGGTGAATGATGATGTGTACGCCATCGCCGTGATGAGCAGCGGCGATGTGTGGGCAGGAACTGATTTCGGCGCGAGCCGCTACAACGGTTCAGCATGGACCGCCTTCACCACCGCCAATGGCCTTGGCGACAACGAGGTCAAGAACATCAAGCAGGCCCCCAACGGCGACATCTGGTTCGGCACCATCAATGGCGCCACGCGGTTCAGCTCTGGCACGTTCACGGCCTTCGGCTCGCCGAGCATCCCCTTCGGCGGCGCCACGCACGTGGCCTTCGCCAGCAACGGCGATGTGCTCCTGAGCGGCGGCCTGGGCGGCGTGATCGTGTACAACGGCAGCACCTTCACGGCCATCACCACCGCCAACGGGCTGTTGAGCAACCGCATCCGCAGCATCGCGGTGGATGCCCAGCAGAACAAGTGGGTGGCCACCGCCGAGGGCATCTCGGTGCTGGATGCCGCGAATACCCACACCGCCGACCATGAGCATGTCTTCATCCTGCCGCCGCCCGATGAGCTGAATCCCATCACCGACATGCTGGTGGATATTGCCGGGCGAATCTGGGCCGGTGTGTACGTGGATTACCTGGTTACGGAAGGAGGGGTGAGCGTCTACGCCAATGGCACCTGGAGCCAGTACGAGGAATCCGACGGCCTTGCAGGACCCAACGTGCGCAGGCTTGCCAAGGATGCGGGCAACAGTATCTGGGTAGCCACCAGCACGGGCCTCACGCGCATCAGCAACATCACCATCGGTCTCCAGGAGCGCCAGGCCGCCTCCTTCAGGCTCTTCCCGAACCCGGCGAGCACGGTGGCCGAGGTGACGCTGGATGCGCCTGCGGTGAATGCGCTTGCCCTGGTGCTTGATGCCAGTGGGCGCGTGGTGCTTACGGAGCGGTTCTCCGGTCAACGGTTGCGCATCGACGTTTCGGCGCTGCAAGCGGGGCTTTATGTGATGCGCATCGGCGATGAAGCGGTGCGTTTCGCATTGGAGCGTTGATAAGTCGCTGCCGTTGTGAAGTGCGGTCGTCATGGCCGTGCTCCTATTTTCCGCCCCGTGCCGGCGACGGATTTCCCGTCAGTGACAGCCGGAGCCGTTCCGTACAGCCATGAAACATGTCCTTCCCGCATGATGCGACCGCTTCCGTTCTTAGCGGAGTGAATCCGGTGCAATCCGCTGCCAGCGAGCAGCATATCGAAACCGAGATGGCCGCATTGGCCGCTCGCTTCGTCAACAGCACCAATCGCCACGTCTTCCTCACCGGAAAGGCGGGCACCGGCAAGACCACCTTCCTGCACAAGCTGGCCGCCAGCACCCACAAGCGCTACGTGATCCTGGCGCCCACGGGCATCGCGGCGCTAAACGCCGGTGGCGTCACCATCCACAGCCAGTTCCTGCTGCCCTTCGGCGCCTTCCTGCCCGAGAAGCAGCGGCCGCTCGACATCCCTGAGGGCGCCTTCCACGACCAGGACACCCTCACGCGGCGGCACCCGCTCAACGCGCTGCGCCGCAACGTGCTCCGCGAAGTGGACCTGCTCATCATCGACGAGGTGAGCATGCTGCGCGCGGATCTGCTCGATGCCATCGATTTCCGCATGCGCGCCGTGCGCCAGAACCGCCGCGAGAGCTTCGGCGGCGCGCAGGTGCTGCTGATCGGTGACCTGTACCAGCTGCCGCCCGTGGTGAAGGACGACGAGTGGCGCGTGATGCAGCGGTACTATGCGAGCATGCACTTCTTCGAGAGCCAGGTGCTGAAGCAGCACGGCTACGCGCACATCGAGCTCGACCGCATCTTCCGCCAGCAGGACGACCGCTTCATCCGCATCCTCAACAACCTGCGCGACAACCAGGTGCAGCCCGAGGATGTGGCCGAGCTGAATGCGCACTATCAGCCCGCCATCAGCCAGGCTGACAGTGCGGGCGTGATCACCCTCACCACGCACAATTACAAGGCCGACGAGATCAACCAGCAGGCGCTGGCCCAGCTCCCGGGCAAGGCCCACGCCTACGAGGCCAGCATCGAAGGCGAGTTCCCGCAGAGCATGTACCCGGTCCTGGAGCGCATCGAGCTCAAGGTGGGCGCGCAGATCATGTTCGTCAAGAACGATCCGGAGAAGATGTACTTCAACGGCAAGCTGGCGCGCGTGGAAGAGCTGAACGATGATGGCATCACGGTACGCATGTATGATGAAGGTCCAACAGGCACCCTGCCTGTTGGTGCCGATGCAGCCGAGGCTTCTTCCGCACCCCGTTCCAAGGCCTACAAGCTGAAGCGCGAGACCTGGGAGAACAAGCGCTACGTGGTGAATGCCGCCACGAAGGAGCAGGAGGAGGAAGTGCTCGGCACCTTCGAGCAGTATCCCATCAAGCTCGCCTGGGCCATCACGGTGCACAAGAGCCAGGGCCTCACCTTCAGCAAGGCCATCATCGATGTGGGCCAGGCCTTCGCGCCGGGTCAGGTGTATGTGGCGCTCTCGCGCCTGCGCTCGCTCGATGGGCTCATCCTGCGCACGCGCATCGACCCCAGCGTGGTGAGCAGCGACAAGGATGTGGTGGCCTTCACCCAGCGCGGTGAGCAGCAGGAGCCGCTGCCGCAGCAGCTGAAGGCCAAGCAGCGCGAGTACCTGCAGCAGATGCTCACCAGCACCTTCGACCTCGGCGAGCTGCTGCGCAAGGTGGAGTGGACCCAGAAGGACCATCCCGAGACCGCGCAGTTCGAGGACGACAGCATGAAGACCGCGTTGCAGGTGCTGCGCGACACCCTGCGGAACGAGGAGGAGAACACGCGCAAGTTCCAGGGCCAGCTCATGCGGCTGCTCTTCGAGGACAAGCGCGAGGAGCTTCTCGTTCGCATCGAGAAGGGCGGGGCCTACTACGGAGACCTGCTGCAGGAGCGGATGAAGGCACTCTTCCGCCACATGGCCCAGGCCGAGCTGCTCAGCCGAACCAAGGAGTACACCAACGCGCTGAAGGAGATCGACGGCATGCTGATGAAGCGCATCGCCACCATTGCCAAGGTGGGCTACATCGCGCGCTGCATCCTGAACGGCGAGGAGATCGAGCGGCAGAAGGACATGGAGCAGTGCCTGGCCGCGAAGCGCGCCGCCATGGTGGGAGATGCGCGCGCCTGGGCCGAGGAGAACAGGCCCAAGGGCAAGACCGGCAAGCGCCGCAAGCGCAAGGCGGATGACGATGCTGCTGGTGACGATGGTGCCGTGGACCCGCCGGTCAGGCAGCCGAAGGGCGCCACCTACGCCACCACCTACGCCTTGGTGAAGGAGGGCCTCACGCTGGAGCAGATCGCGCAGAAGCGGCAGATGGCGAAGAGCACC
>CAZJTB010000124.1:0-1270 GCA_964548485.1 uncultured Chryseobacterium sp.
ATGAAGCAGGCCGTGGGCACCTCGCTGATCATCATCGCCGCCAAATCGCTCATCGGCTTCACGGGCGACCTGAAAGGCGACGAGACCATCGCCTGGGGCTTCCTGGGCGCGTTCAGCGCGGTGGCCATCGCGGGCATCATAGCCGGCACATTGCTCAGCAAGCGCATCCCCAACGAAAAACTCAAGCCCGCCTTCGGCTGGTTCGTGCTCGTGATGGGCGTGTACATCATCGCACGCGAGCTTTCGCATCTCTCCTAGCGAACGGGACAGCACCGTCAACCAGCAACCTTCAACACCCAACCTCTCAACCGACCCACGATGAAAATCGAGCAGATCTACACCGGCTGCCTCGCACAAGGCGCCTACTACATCGAGAGCGCCGGCGAAGCCGTCATCATCGACCCGCTGCGCGAGACGCAGCCTTACCTCGACCGCGCGAAGCAGAGCGGCGCCACGATCAAATACGTGCTGGAGACCCACTTCCACGCCGATTTCGTGAGCGGGCACCTCGACCTGAGCAAGAAGACCGGCGCGCCCATCGTGTACGGACCCAATGCCAACCCGCAATTCGAGGCGCACATCGCGCAGGATGGCGAAGTGCTGAACGTGGGCAAGGTGACCATCACCGTGCTGCACACGCCCGGCCACACCATGGAGAGCACCACCTACCTGCTGAAGGATGAGAGCGGCAAGCCGCACGCCATCTTCACCGGCGACACGCTCTTCATCGGCGACGTGGGGCGACCCGACCTCGCGCAAAAAATGGGCACGCTGACCATGGAGGACCTGGCCGGCCACCTGTACGATAGTCTGCACCACAAGATCATGCCCCTGCCGGATGACGTGCTGGTCTACCCCGCGCACGGGGCCGGCAGCGCCTGCGGCAAGAACATGAGCAAGGAGACCTGGGTCACCCTGGGCAACCAGAAGAAGACCAACTACGCGCTTAAGGCCGCCACCAAGGAGCAGTTCATCAAGGAGGTGACCGACGGCCTGTTGCCGCCGCCCGCCTACTTCCCGCAGAACGTGGCCATGAACAAGGGCGTGATCGAGAGCGTGGACACCGTGAAGGAGCGCGGCATGCGTGCCCTCACCCCCGACCAGTTCGAGCTGGTGGCCGAGACCGAAGGCGCGCTTGTCCTCGATACCCGCGGCGCACAGACCTTCAAGGACGGCTTCGTGCCACGCAGCATCAACATCGGCATCAAGGGCGACTTCGCCCCCTGGGTGGGCAGCATGATCCCTGATGTGAAGCACCCGCTGCTGCTCG
>CAZJTB010000124.1:1280-7301 GCA_964548485.1 uncultured Chryseobacterium sp.
TCCGGCGCGCCCACGCTGGTGACCGACGAGGGCATGGAGGATGAAGTGGTGACGCGCCTGGCCCGCGTGGGTTATGACAACGTGCTCGGCTACCTCAAGGGCGGCATCGCCGCGTGGAAGGCCGCCGGCAAGGAGACCGACACCATCGAGAGCATCCCCGCCGAGGAGTTCGCCAAGCGCTTCAAGGCCGGCAAGCTCCGCGTGGTGGACGTACGCAAGGACGGCGAGTACGAGGCCGAGCACGTGGATGGCGCCTGGCACGCCTCCCTGCAGTACATCAACCAGAACCTGGCCGCCTTCAGCAAGGAGGAGACGAACTACATCCACTGCGCCGGCGGCTACCGCAGCATGATCGCGGCCAGCCTGCTGAAGGCCCGCGGCTGGCACAACATCGTGGACGTGGCCGGCGGGTTCAACGCCATCAAGAACAACACGGACGTGAAGGTGACGGACTACGTCTGCCCGAGCACGCTGGAGAAATAACTCCGATCAGATGATCAGAGGATCAGATGATCAGACAATTCACGCGAACATGAACATCGGGGATATCGACATCAAGGTATGGCAGAATGCCATCGTGAGCGACGAACTGTTCGGTTCATCCATGACCGCCGAGCCACCTGCATCCTACAATGCGCGCTACAAGGACAACGCGATCGTGAACCTCACCTTCGACTTCGCCTTGGCGATATGGGACCTTTCCGAGGAGTTGCAGGAGAGCAAGAAGTTTGCCCTGTCGAACCAGTTGTTCCGAAGCGGCACCGCCATTGGTGCACTGGTCCGTGAAGCGCAGAACGGCGAAAGCCTCGCCGACTTCATCCACAAGATGAAGATAGCCCTGAAGGAGGCCGACGAAACAGAATACTGGCTTCTGCTCAGCAGCGCCCGGAACATCGAGGCAGCAAAGACTTGCCTCGACAAGCTGATCCCGATCATTCGCATCCTCAACAAGATCATCTCCACCAGCAACGCCAAACTGAAACCCTGAACGAGATCATCGGCCCATGGCGATCATCTGATCGTCTGATCCTCTGATCTTCTCATGCCTCACACCATGCTCGAGACCCTGAAACAACCCTGGCCCTGGTACGTGGCCGGCGCCCTCATCGGCCTCACCGTGCCCTACCTGCTGCTCGTGGGCAACAAGACCTTCGGCATCAGCAGCTCGCTGCGCCACCTCTGCGCCGCCTGCATCCCGGGCGATGTGAAGTTCTTCAAGTACGATTGGAAGAAGGAAGCCTGGAACCTCTTCTTCGTGGGCGGGATCGCCGTGGGCGCCTTCCTGGCCGCCACTTTCCTCAGCGACCCCAACCCGATCGTGCTTGCTGATGGCACGCAGGAATACCTCGCGAGCAAAGGCATCACCGACACCAGCCATCTGCTGCCCGCCGAGATCTTCAGCTGGGACCAGCTCTTCACGCTGCGCGGCCTGATCTTCTTCGTGGTCGGCGGCTTCATGGTCGGCTTCGGCACCCGCTACGCCGGCGGCTGCACCAGCGGCCACGCCATCATGGGCCTCAGCAGTCTGCAATGGCCCAGCCTTGTCGCCACCGTGATGTTCATGGTCGGCGGCATCCTCATGACGTGGCTCATCCTACCCTACCTCCTCACCCTCTGACGCGCCATGCAGAACACCTTCCAACAAGCCCCCGTTGCCGATCTGAAGCAGCGCGAGCTCGACGCCATGTGCGTGAACGAGAGCGAGCTGAAGCACCCGTGGTGGCACAACCTCAAGTACAGCGCCTGGGGCGTGCTGTTCGGCATCGTCTTCGTGAAAGCGGAGATCATCAGCTGGTTCCGCATCCAGGAGATGTTCCGCTTCGAGAGCTTCCACATGTACGGGGTGATCGGCACGGCCGTCATCGTCGGAGCGATCAGCGTGCTGCTGATCAAGCGCCTTGGCATCAAGACCATCTACGGCGAAAGCGTGCACACCCCGGACAAGACCTTCAACAAGGGCCAGGTGATCGGCGGCCTGCTCTTCGGCCTGGGATGGGCCATCACCGGGGCCTGCCCGGGTCCGCTCTTCGCGCAGATCGGCGCGGGCTACAGTGTGATCATCGTCACCTTCCTGAGCGCCTGGGCCGGGACCTGGGTTTACGGCTACCTGCGCGACAAGCTGCCGCACTGATCCGCTGGCGCCATGCTGATCCCGGTCATCGTTCTGGTAGCCACGCTGCTGGTGCTCACGGTGCTGTATGTGCTGGATGATGCGCTCGCCATCCTGCAGGAGCGCATCGGCAAGCCGCGCAGGGGCAGCATAAGCTGGAGCAAGCGCATCACGTGGGTGCTGCTCGCGCTTGTGGTGGCCCAGTTCTTCGTGCCACCCGGGGCCTTCGAGCCCAAGCCGCCGCCGCCCGAGCCCTTGCCGCAGGCCGCCGTGTACACAACGGACAGCCTCTGGTCGGGCGCGGACACCAGCCGCCTGGCCTTCCTGGATGATGCCCAGGAGGAGCTGATCCGCTACGGCCGCGAGCTGATCGCCAACACCGCGCACTACATCGGACCCAATGGCACGGTGATGCGGAACACGAACGCGCTCAATTGCCAGAACTGCCACCTCGACGCCGGCACCCGGCCCTGGGGCAACAACTACGGCGCGGTCTGGAGCACCTACCCGAAGTTCCGCGCGCGCAGCGGCGGCATCGAGACCGTGGTGAAGCGCGTGAACGATTGCGTGGAGCGCAGCCTGAACGGCACCGCGCTCGACAGCACCGGTCGCGAGATGCAGGCCATCGTGGCCTACATGCAATGGTTGGGCACGGGCATCGCCAAGGAGAAGAAGCCCAAAGGCAGCGGCATCGTGGAGCTGGCCTTCCTGGACCGACCGGCCGACCCCAAGCGCGGGGAGGCCGTGTTCGAGGCCAAATGCGTGAGCTGCCACGGCAAGGATGGCCAGGGCATGCTGAAGGCCGATGGCCCCACGCACATCTACCCGCCGCTCTGGGGCGATGGCAGCTACAACCAAGGCGCCGGCCTGTTCCGCATGAGCCGTTTCGCCGGCTACGTGAAAGCCAACATGCCGTTGGGCGCCACGTGGGAGACGCCGCAGCTCACCGACGAGGAGGCCTGGGATGTGGCCGCGTACGTGAACTCGCAGCCGCGCCCCGGCAAGGACCTCTCCGCCGATTGGCCCGACATCAGCAAGAAGCCTGTGGACCACCCGTTCGGGCCCTATGCGGACAAATTCCCGGAGAGGCAGCACAAGTACGGCCCCTTCGGCCCCATTGCAGCCCACTACAAGTCGAGTGAAACGAAAGCCCGCGCTGCGGGAAAGCCATGAGCGAGATCCACCACCCACCGGGCTGCACCTGCGGCAACCACGACGAGAAGGCATACGGCGTGAGCCGGAGGCAGGCACTGAAGTCGCTCGGCGCCCTGGGCGCGGGGCTCACCCTGGGGCCCACCGTGGCCATGGGCGCGCTGGGCGATGCGCAGCGCCGCGATGAGCTGGTGCGCAGCAACACCGTGCGCAGCGGCAAGGCTGAGAAGTTCACCATCCTCTTCACGAGCGATATCCATGCGCAGCTGCACACGCACGACGAGTTCTTCCTGGAGGACTGGAAACCCGTGTACAAGAAGCGCGGCGGCTTCGGCGTGCTGAAGACGATGATCGACACGCTGCGCGCCGAGGACCCGCGCAACACGCTCGTGATCGACGGCGGCGATTGCTTCCAGGGCGGCGGGGTGGCGGCCAAGAGCGAGGGGCGCGCCATCGTGCCGCTGATGAACAACATCGGCTACGACCTGATCCTGCCCGGCAACTGGGAGGTGGTGTACGGCAAGGAGAACATGCTGAAGGACCTGGGCGGCTACCGCGCGGCGAAGGTGTGCGCCAACATGTGGCATGAGAAGAACGCCGAGTACTGCGGCGCGCACATCGACCCCAACGCCGACCAGGCCGGCGAGCTCATCTTCCCGCCGTACTGGACCACCAACGTGGCCGGTGTGAAGATCGGCTTCATCGGCTACAACGACCCCCTCACGCCCAAGCGCCAGTCGCCGGCCTATAGCTGCGGCATCCGCTTCACCAAGCCGGAGGTGAACGTGGCCAAGTACGTGCGCATCCTGCGCGACTACGAGCAGTGCGCCATGGTCTTCCTCGTCACCCACATGGGCCTGGCGCAGCAAGTGGACCTGGCGAACAAGAACGAGGTGGATGGCGTGGACCTGATCCTGGGCGCCGACACCCACGAGCGCGTGCGGAAGCCTATCGAGGCCAAGCACAGCAAAGTGGTGGAGCCCGGGGCCTTCGGCTCGTTCATCGCCCGCCTGGATGTGGTGGTGGAGAACGGCGCGGTGAAGGACAGCCACTACGAGCTGCTCGACGTGGACCCCGAGAAATACCCGGCGGACAAAGGCATGCTGGCCCTGGTGAACGAGGTGAGCGCGCCCTACCAGGAGAACCTGAGCAAGGTGGTGGGCAGCACGAAGAACACCCTGGTGCGCTACTACGTGATCGAGAACCCCATGGACAACCTGATCACGGACGCGCTCATGTGGAAGCTGAAGCCCGACATCGCCATCAGCAACGGCTTCCGCTTCTGCCCGCCGATCGTGGCCGATGGCAAGAACCCCACGCCCATCACCAACGACCACCTCTGGAGCATGATCCCCGTGGACAGCGACGCCAAGTACGGCGAGGCCACGGGCCGCCAGATTTGGGACTGGTTGGAGAAGGAGCTGCACAACGTCTTCGCCAAGGACCCCGCCAAGCGCTTCGGCGGCTGGGTGGTGCGCTTCAAGGGCATGACGGCCAACTTCACCATGCGCAACGAGCTGGGCAAGCGCGTGAACTGGATCAAGGTGGGCGGCAAGCCCATCGACCTGGACAAGTACTACACCATCGCCGCCTGCGAGCGCGAAGGCGACCCCGATCACGTGCTGTGCCGCATGGAGCACGTGCGCAACCCGCGCCTGGCGGGCGTCACCATGCACACCATCCTGCGCGAGTACTTCGGCAAGTTCAGCCCGGTGGCGCCGAAGGTGGAAGGCCGCATCACGGCCACCGATGCGCCGCAGACGCTGCTGAGCCAGCTGGAGGGGTACGATTATGAATTCCGTTGATGTCTGAAACACCCATGACCATGAAGAAACTGAACGCTATTGGGCTCGACGGGAAGAAGTCCGCCAAGCTCATTGACCGATTGAACGTGCTCCTGGCCAACTACTCCCTCTTCTACCAGAACACGCGCGGATACCACTGGAACATCAAGGGCGAGAAGTTCTTCGAGCTGCACTTGAAGTTCGAGGAGCTCTACAACGACCTGCTTCTGAAGATCGACGAGGTGGCCGAGCGCATCCTGACCTTGGGCGGCACGCCCAGCCATAACCATACGGATTACCGCAAGTTGGCATCCATCAAGGAAAGCAGGGAGACCAGCGATGGACCTACGGCCATCCGGGACATCCTCGCCTCGTTCCGCACCGTCATCACGCTGCAACGCGAACTCCTCGCCATGAGTGCGGATGCCGGCGATGAAGGCACCAATGCCTTGATGAGCGATTACATCCGCGCGCAGGAGAAGCTCGTCTGGATGTACTCTGCCTACCTCACCAAATAAGCCCATGTGACCCGCGTCACGATGCATCATCCCTTACCGATAGACCTTCGCAGATCATGAGGACAATCCTGCTCCTATTCACCCTTGCTGTCGCATCCTTCGCACATGCACAGGACCGGTCGAGCCACCACCGCATCGTGATGCAGCTCACCAGCGGCGACACCCTTGTGCACAAGAACCTGATGAAGCAGCTCCGCAACATGAAGGAGGCCGCGCCCACGATGGAACTCGAGATCGTGTGCCATGGCCCCGGCATGGACATGCTCATGAGCGATCGCAGCATCGTTCAGGGCAAGGTGAAGGAGTTCGTCGCGCAGGGCATCGTCTTCACCGCCTGCGATAACACCATCAAAGAGCGCAACCTGGACCGTGGCAAGGTTCTTCCCGAAGCGGGCTACGTAAAGGCCGGCATCATCCACATCGTGGAGCGCCAGGAGCAGGGCTGGAGCTACATCAA
>CAZJTB010000125.1:0-7279 GCA_964548485.1 uncultured Chryseobacterium sp.
TGGCACGGGCCTGCGGCGTGGCCATGATGCCCTGTCGGCTGCTGGAGGAGCACGGCCGCGCGCACTTCCTCACCCAGCGCTTCGACCGTGTGCGCCACGCGGACGGCACGGTGCACAAGCTGCACATGGCCACGCTCTGCGGCATTGCGCACATGGATTACAACCAGCCGCTGGTGCACAGCTACGAGCAGGCCTTCCAGGTGATGCGTATGCTGGGCCTGCCATACCCCGCCGCCGTGGAGCTCTTCCGCCGCATGTGCTTCAACGTGGTGGCTGTGAACTGCGACGACCACACGAAGAACATCAGCTTCCTGATGGACCCGCAGGGCGCGTGGCACCTGGCACCGGCCTACGACCTGACCTACGCCTACCACCCGGAAAGCCCGTGGTTGCGGCAGCACCAGATGAGCGTGAACGGCAAGCGCACGGGCATCACCCGCGATGATCTGCTGGCGGTAGCCAAGGCGATGAACATCAAGAAGGCGGCGGCGATCATCGATGAGGTGAAGGCGGGCGTGAAGCGGTGGAAGACCTTCGCGAAGCAGGCGGAGATGCCCGCGAAGCAGGTGGAGATGATCGGGAAGATGCACTTGAAGGGCATCTGAGCCGATGGTCCGAAGCAGCGGGAAAAACAAAGGCCCCGTTGTGCGGGGCCTTCGGGGATTCCGGTTGGTCCGGGTTATTTGGCTTCTGCGGCCGTTTCCACCGCTTGGCGCTTCTCGGTGATGCGCGCGCTCTTGCCTCGACGCTCGCGCAGGTAGAAGATGCGCGCACGGCGCACATCGCCGCGCTTGTTCACCTCCACCTTGTCGATGAAGGGCGAGGCCACCGGGAAGATGCGCTCGACCCCCACGTTGTTGCTGATCTTCCGCACGGTGAAAGTGGCGGTGCTCCCGCTGCCCTTGCGCTGGATGACGACGCCTTGGAACTGCTGGATGCGCTCCTTGTTCCCTTCCACGATTTTGTAGTGCACCGTAATGGTGTCCCCGGCTTTGAATTCGGGCAGGGGGTTCAGCGGAGCCAGTTCCTTCTCGAGTTGCTTGATGCGGTCCATGACCTTGATGATTAGCGGGTTGCCCAGCGGCCCCGGAACGGATTCAGGGGCATTCGGTCCCGGATTTGGGGCCGCAATAGTACGGATCTTTCGGGTTCACTTGCCCTCGCCCGGCTCACCGGAACCCGGAAGCAGGTGCGGTCGGCGCTGCCGGGTGCGTTCCACGGATTGCTCATGCCGCCACGCATCAATCCGGGCCTCATGGCCGCTCAACAGCACGTCGGGCACCTTCCACCCTTGATAATCAGCCGGTCGCGTATAGGCAGGCGGAGCCACCAAGCCATCCTGGAAGCTGTCGGAAAGGGCCGAGGTCTCGTCGCCGATGACGCCCGGCAAGAGCCGGATCACCGCATCGCTCAGCACTGCGGCGGCCAATTCGCCCCCAGTCAGGACGTAATCGCCGATGCTCACCTCGCGCGTGATCAAGTGCTCGCGCACGCGCTCATCCACCCCCTTATAATGCCCACAGAGGATGATCATGCTCCCGGAAGTGCTCAGCCGGTTCACCAAGGGTTGGTCCAGCAATTGGCCATCGGGGCTCATATAGATGACCTCCTCGTAGGGCCGCATGGAGCGCAGCTCCTGAATGGCCCGATGGATCGGTTCCACCTGCATCACCATGCCTGCGCCCCCGCCGAACGGGTAATCGTCCACACGCCGGTGCTTGTCGGTGCTCCAGGCCCGCAGGTCGTGCACCTGCAGATCAACCAGCCCTTTGGCGCGGGCGCGCTGCACAATGCTCTCGCCCAGCCAGCTCGTGAGCAGCTCAGGCAGTACCGTGATGATATCGATGCGCACGCGGCGAAGATCCCACCTCGGAGCTTACCTCCGTGCATCGGCCCCGTGAAGTTGGCGCTCCCTACCTTCGGCACAGTGGTTGCCATTCGGCGAGCCCACCCAACGACATGAAGAAGCTCCTGACCCTGACCGCCTTCCTGTGCCTTCAAGCCCTGGCCGTGGCCCAGAAACACGTCTATGAGGACCTGCTGGTACTCTTCGTGGATGAGAAGTACGAGAAATGCCTGGCGAAGGCCGAAGCCTATACCCTGGCCGAGACCACGAAGAAGGACGCCCTGCCCTTCCTGTACATGAGCATGTGCCTCTTTGAGATGAGCAAGCAGGAGAAGTACGCCATCGACTACCCAAAGGCCAAGCGCGATGCGGTGAAATGGGCCGAGAAATACCGCAAGAAGGACAAGGACAAAGAGTTCTTTGGCAACTACGAGGATTACTGGGCCGAGCTCAACACCGCCTCGTTCCAGGATGGCGAGAACTTCCTGGACGACCCCAAGGGCGTGAGCAAGGCCAAGCAGGTGTTCGATGGCATGACCGGCTACTACCCGGAGAATCCTGGGGCTTGGCTGATGCTGGCCATGAGCCAATACAAGAGCAACTTGGTGAAGGAAGGTGACCTGAGCGTGAAGGAATTCGACAAGGCGCTGGCGGCCGCCGGTGATATCGGAACATTGCCCAAGGACCAGAAAGTGCTGCTGAAGAACGCCCTGATCCGCTACACCGACTACCTGGTAAGCAAGGGCCAGCGCGATCGCGCCAAGCAATACGCTGCGCTCGGGAAGGACCATTTCATGGAGGAGCCCGATTTCAAGGGCATGTGGGAGAGCCTGCGCTGAAGGCCGGCCTCACAGCCACATCCTCCGCATTTGATCTCAGGGCCGAGCCGCAGGTTCTTCGACCCGTGCCAGGCGCTGCCTTAACCAGTGATCGGCCAGCACCAGGCAGGCCATCGCCTCCACGATCGGAACTGCCCGTGGCACCACGCAAGGGTCATGTCGGCCGGCTGCGCTCAGCATCACCACCTCGCCTGCGCGGTTCATCGCCGGCTGCGGCTTCGCGATGGTCGCCGGCGGCTTGAACGCCACCTCGAACCGCAGGGCATGCCCATCGGAGATGCCACCTGATACACCGCCCTGCGACAACCGATTGTGCGCCGAGCCGCGCATCGCAGCCGCTGCGAAACCCTCGCCGAACTGAATCCCCCTCGATGCATTGATGGAGAGCATGGCCTTGGCCAGGTCTGCCTCGAGCTTGTCGAATACGGGCTCGCCCAAGCCGGGCGGCAAGCCGCTCACGATGCCCGAGACCACGCCGCCGAGGCTGTCGCCTGCGGCACGCACCGCCTCTATGGCCTGGGTCATACGGGCCGCCACAGCGGCATCCGGACAGCGCACGGCATTGGCCCACCGCGCTTCCAGATCAGCCGGCAAGGCGCCCAGCACCACATCGCCCACGCGGCTCACATAGGCATCGATGCGCACCCCGATGCGCGCGAGCAACTGCCTGGCAATGGCGCCGCCCACCACGCATGAGGCGGTGGTCCGGGCGCTGCTGCGCCCTCCGCCCCGATGGTCGCGCACGCCGAACTTCTGCTCCCAGGCACGATCGGCGTGGCCGGGGCGATAGACCTCCCGCAGCGCATCATAATCCTCCGGACGCGCATCGCTGTTGCGGATCACGAATCCGATGGGCGTGCCGAGTGTCCTGCCTTCGAAAATGCCGCTGAGCCATTCCACCCGATCCGGTTCGCTGCGAGAGGTTCCCAGCGCGGTGCTGCCCGGCCTTCGACGGTCGAGTTCGCGCTGGATGGCCTCCAAATCCAGCGCCAGGCCAGCAGGACAACCATCCAGCACGCCGCCGATGCCGGGACCATGGCTCTCGCCGAAAGTGGTGAGGCGGAACGCCAAGCCGATGGTGCTCCCGGGCATGTGGCTGTTGGATAGGCGCCGAAAGTAACGGGGAAGCCTGCGCAACGCGCCTGCTCCACGATGGCACTATGGTCTCCTGGAACGCGCAGTTGACTGCCCGCAATCCAGGCGCCCCCTACCTTCGTAGGCGCGCGGCCCTCACTCCCGGCTCTGGCGCACGAACCATGAAGTTCTTCATCGATACGGCCAGCCTGGCCCAGATCAAGGAAGCCCAAGCCTTGGGCGTGCTGGATGGCGTCACCACCAATCCGTCCCTCATGGCCAAGGAGGGCATCTCCGGCGAGGAGCGCGTTCGCAAGCACTACATGGACATCTGCGGAATCGTTGATGGCCCGGTTAGCGCGGAGGTGATCTCCACCGATCTGGAAGGCATCATCCGGGAAGGCGAGGAATTAGCCGCCCTGCATCCCAACATCGTGGTGAAGGTGCCGATGATCCGCGACGGCGTGAAGGCGCTGAAGCATTTCTCCAACAAGGGCATCCGCACCAATTGCACCCTGGTGTTCAGCGCCGGGCAGGCCTTGCTGGCCGCGAAGGCGGGCGCCACGTATGTCTCTCCCTTCATCGGCCGCCTCGATGACGTGAGCACCGATGGTGTGGCCTTGATCGAGCAGATCCGCACCATCTACGACAACTACGGATATGCCACGGAGGTGCTGGCCGCGAGCATCCGGCACCCCATGCACATCATCCAATGCGCCGAGGTGGGGGCCGATGTGGCCACCTGCCCTTTGAGCGCCATCCTGGCCCTCTTCGACCATCCGCTCACCACCATGGGGCTGGAGAAGTTCCTGGCCGATCACCGGAAGGCCGCCTCGGTGAAGGCCTGACGCCGCGTGCTCCTCGCCATCCACCCCACCCATCCCGAGCCGCGTAAGGTGCGCATGGCAGCCGATGCGCTGCGCGATGGCGGGGTGATTGTCTGCCCAACCGATTCCGTTCACGCCTTCGCCTGCAGCGCGCATCATGCGCAGGCCATCGCTGAGCTCGTTCGCATCAAAGGAGCGCGCCCAGCGAAGGCCGGCCTTTCACTGATCTGCGGCGACCTGAGCCAGCTGAGCCGGTACACGCGACCCATGGATACCGCCTCCTTCCGCATCATGAGGCGCGCGCTCCCGGGGCCGTACACCTTCATCCTGGAAGCCGGCTCGGAGATCCCGAAGCTCTTTCGGAACAATCGCAGGACCGTGGGGATCCGTGTGCCCGACCATGCCGTGGCACGCGCCATCGTGACCGAATTGGGCCATCCCCTCGCTGTGACCAGCGTGCACGACCCGGACGACATACTGGATTACACCGCTGACCCCGAACTGATCCACGACCGCCATGGCCACCAAGTAGCCATGGTGCTGGATGCGGGGCTTTGCGGCCTGGAGCCCAGCACCGTGATCGACCTAAGCCAGGGCGAACCGATCGTGCTGCGCGAGGGCAAGGGCTCCTCAGCCATCCTGGACTGAGTCCCCGCGCAGCTGCTTCCATGCCTCTGGGAGCGCGTCGATCAAATCGGATGGGATCATCCCATCCATCCCCTTCCGCTCAGCCACCCAGTCGCCGGCCGCACCATGCGCGTAAGCCCCGAGCAGGCAGGCATCACCGGGCGACAGTCCCTGTGCCAGCAGGCCCGCCAGGATGCCGGTGAGCGCATCGCCCGACCCGCCCTTCGCCATGCCCGGATTCCCGGTCGGATTAAGGACGACCTGGCCGTCCGGGGAGCATATCGCGCTCCATGCGCCTTTCAAGAGCACATGGCATCGCAGCTGGACGGCCAGCTCGCGCGCGTGCTCCAGCCGTGCATGGCTCGTGGCGAATGCGCTACCGGCCAGGCGATCGAACTCCTTCGGATGCGGCGTAAGGACCCAGCCGGGATGGCTCAGCGCGAGCAGGTCGCGGTCCATCGCCATCATGTTCAAGGCATCGGCATCAAGCACTGTGGGGCCTTTCCATCGGCGAAGCAGCTCGCCGAGTGCCGCGATCGATCCGGCATCCATGCCCAGTCCGGGACCGCATCCGATGGCGTCGTAAGCGGTCAATGGTTGCAGGCTGCTGAACCGATCATCCGACTCATCGATGGCGCACATGGCCTCGGGAACCGCCTGCTGGAGGATGGGAACCCCCATTCTGGGCGCATGCGCCGTGACCAAGCCCGTGCCGCTCCGGCAGCAGGCGCGGGCAGCCAGCACTGCCGCACCCATGCAGCCTTCGCGCCCGGCAATGAGCAGCGCATGCCCGAAACGGCCCTTATGGTCGAATCGCCGGCGTGGCGGAAGCAAGGCAGCGGCATCCGATAGCTCCGCAATGCTGTAGGACGATGCGCATCGGCTCAGGAAATCCTTATCCAGCCCAATGCTCACCGCTTCCCATTGGCCTACGAACCGTGCATAGTCCGCGAGCAGGAGCGGCAGTTTGGGAGCTTCGAGCGTAAGGGTGAAGCGCGCTTCGACCACTGCGGCATCAACAGGCAGTTCCATGGGTTCGCCAGCGAGCCCGCTGGGCAGGTCGATGGCAATGATGGGACACCCGCTGCTGTTCATCCTGCGGATCGCCGCAGCCGCGAGACCGTCGGGCAGTGCGGTCAAGCCAGTGCCGAACAGCGCATCGATGATCCATTCCTCCGGGTCCGTGGCCGGCCATTGCTCCATGGATGAAAGCTCCACCACCGGAATGCCGGTGCCGGAGAGGCGATCCATGTTCCGCTGATTATCGGCGGAAGGCTGCGGTCGATGAGACACGCGCACCACCCGGACGCGAACGCCTTCTTCACGAAGCATCCGCGCGATCGCCAGGCCATCGCCCCCATTGTTGCCCATCCCGGCCACCACCAGGATGCGCGTTGAAGAGGCCGACCGCAGCTGCTCCCGAATGCGCGAGGCGCAGGCGCTCGCGGCCCGCTCCATCAGATCCAGCGATGAGATGGGCTCGTGCTGGATGGTCCAGGCATCCGCCTCGCGGAGCTGCTGCGGGCTTAGCACGGGCAGCATCGGCCACAGGCGCTACTCCACGAACACCGCCCACTTCATATTGAAGGTGTAACGGTCGTTATCCGCGCTGCCGGGCTCATCGAGGATGTCGGTGACACGGATGGCGGCATAGTGGCTCACATTCGCTGGGAGGCTGCCCAGACGGACGATGATGATGTCGTTGACCGCCACGTTGTTGAGCTGCTCCACCGGAACGCCTGAGTTGAAGGCGTTGCGCACGCTCACGTTGGTCGCATTGGCGTAGTCGAATCCGTTGAAGCGCACCATGCGCCCGCCTGCCGGCGATATCCAGGAACGACTGATTGCCGTTACCCCAGGGATGGATGGGTTGTCCTGAAGGTCGCGCCGGGCGCTGTCAACCGTATATAGAACAGGCACCCGCTCCTCCAGATCGAAGGCCGACTCGCCCTGCGTTGCGGAGTTGCGCGAATAGAACTGGTGGCCGGTGCTCTCGGCGAGCAGGATGGCGCCCAGCGACACGCTCAACGTGCGGCGGGTGGACATCTTGTCGCCATCGGCCTCTT
>CAZJTB010000126.1:0-7249 GCA_964548485.1 uncultured Chryseobacterium sp.
TGAGCTGGTTGGCGTTAGGCGCACCGATGCCCAATGAGGCGATTGGCAGGCCGCTGCCATCCGCCAGTGCCCGGCCTTCTTGCGCCAGGGCATCGGCGAAGGCGCGATCATCCGCATGGCCGGTGGTGGCGATTCGCGCACGCGCAATCACCTTGCCCTCCTGCACCAAGCCGAGCTTGCTGGTGGTGCCGCCGATGTCGATGCCGAGGATCATGATCGCACGGCGCGCCTCGAGCCGATGAAGCCATACCAACCGAGGAAGGCGTAGCAGAGCAGCGGCAGCGCGAAGCTGAGGTGGAACCCGTTGGCGATGCCCATGTGCTGCTCCATGGCATCGATGAGCGCGCCCTGCAACGGGGGGATCAGCGCCCCGCCCATGATCATCATCACCAGCAGGCTGGAGCCCTGCGCGGTGTCCTCATTCAGCCCATCGATGGCCAGGGTGAAGATGTTGCTCCACATGATGGAGTTGAAGAGGCCGATGGCCACGATGGCCCACATGGCCCAGGCGCCCGCTCCGGCCATGACCACGCCGAGCAAGGCCATGGCGGCCAGGGCAAAGAGGCCCAGCGCGCGCGCGGGCACGGGTCCGGCGAGCATGAAGGCGGCGGCGTTGCCAGCGATCATCACGGCCATGGGCCAGGCATTCCACAGGTGCAGGTCGTGCCCCTGGTTGATGCCGAAGAGCAGCGCAAAGAGCCCTGCGCCCAGCGCGAGCATCAGGAACGCGCGCTTCGCCGCGCTGAACTCCCGGCGCAGGGCGATGGCGCCCAGGAAGCGCCCGGTCATGGCACCGCCCCAGTAGAAGCTCAGGAAGTGCTTGCCGGTATGCTCGGCCATGCCCATCACGGAGTCGAGCTGCCGATGGCCACTTCAGCGCCTACATAGCAGAAGATGGCCACCATGCCCCAGCGCAGTTGCGGGTGACGCAGTGCATGGCTTCGCGCGCCGCTCGCATGCACGGGCTCGGGCAGCGCCGTGAAGCGCACCCAAAGGGCCTGCAACAGCAGCATCACGGTGAAGGCGGCGTAGGGCCAGCGCACGGCATCGTCGCCCTTGAAGATGGAGAAGATGAGCGCCCCGCCGATGACCGGTGCCAGCGTGGTGCCCAGCGAATTGAAGGCCTGCGCCAGGTTGAGGCGGCTGCTGGCGCCTTCGCGGTCGCCGATCACCGCCACGAAAGGGTTGGCGGCGATCTGCAGCAGCGTGAAGCCGAGGCCGAGCACGAAGAGGGCGATCAGGTATGGGCCGAAGGCATGCAGGTAGGTGGCGGGCACGAAGAGCGCGGTGCCGAAGGCCGAGAGCAGCAGGCCGGCGCCGAGCGCGCGCTTGTAGCCGAACCGCGCGATCGGGTCATCGCCGCTGCGCGAGCGCAGGTAGTAGGCGCCCGAGCCGATGAAGTAGGCCCCGAAGAAGCATAGGTTCACCGAGAGCGTCTGCCACCACGGCATGCCGGGGAACACGTTGCGCAGGTGCGGGATGAGCACATCGTTCATCACCGTCATGAAGCCCCACATGAAGAAGAGCGAGGTGAGCACCACCATCGCGCCGCTGGTCGATCTCATGGCTGATGGCCCCAATGTAGGCGGCGCCTGCCGATGACAGGGCCACGCGGTTTTGCCGCATCTTGGGCGCCATGAGCGATCGCCGTCATTTCATCAAGCTGGGCCTGGCAGGCACGGCGGCCCTGGTGGCCGGCTGCACGGAGCGCGATGCGAACAGTGAGGCCGCCGAAGGCGCACCGGTCATTGCGGGACGGGGCAAGGGCCCCATCATCCTCAGCACCTGGAACCATGGCCTGGCCGCCAATGCGAAGGCCATGGAGGTGCTGCGGCAGGGTGGAAGCGTGCTCGATGCTGTGGAGCAGGGCGTGATGGTGACGGAGAGCGACCTGGCCAACCGCAGCGTGGGCTTGGGCGGACGACCCGACCGCGATGGCCATGTCACACTGGATGCGTGCATCCAGGACCATCAAGGACGCGCGGGCGCGGTGGCCTTCGTGCAGCGCTTCGAGCACCCCATCAGCATCGCGCGCGCGGTGATGGAGAAGACCCCGCATGTGATGCTCGTGGGCGCCGGCGCCGAGCGCTGGGCGCTGGAGAATGGCTTCCAGCGCAGCGATGTGGAGATACCCGAGGTGAAGGAGGAGTGGCTGAAGTGGGCCGAGACCTCGCGCTACAAGCCCGTGGCGAACATCGAGAACCACGATACCATCGGCCTGGTGGCCATGGATGCCGATGGCCTGCTGGCCGGCTCGTGCACCACCAGCGGCATGGCCTACAAGATCCACGGTCGCGTGGGCGACAGCCCCATCATCGGCGCGGGGCTCTTCGTGGATGGCGATGCGGGCGCGGCCTGCGCCACCGGTGTGGGCGAACTGGTGATACGCACGGCGGGCAGCCATACCGTGGTGGAACTGATGCGCCAAGGACGCAGTCCGGAAGAGGCCTGCCGGGAGGCCGTGAATCGGATTGCCCGCAAGCACAAGGACCTGGGCGACATGCAGGTCGGCTTCCTGGCCATTCGGGCCGATGGGGCCTATGGCGGCTGGGCGTTGCGCAAGGGCTTCAACTACGCCCTTACCACGATGGACCGAACCAGCCTCGTGGATTCCAAGTTCGAGCTGGGCTGAGGCTCAGCCGATTCCGCCTATCCGGTTACATTTGCCTCATGCGCAGGAGCATCAGCGCCTTGGTCTGCACGGCCGCTCTGTCCTTGGGCCATCCGGTGCTTGCCGATGGCGGCGGTTGCGATTCGCGAGCCCGCTTATCGGTGAGCTGCTCGCGCTCTTCGGCCTTCGTGCAGGTGCAGGTGGCTCATTGCCGCAAGCTGGGAAAGCTGGTGATGGAGGTGCGCGATCAGCAGAACCGCGTCATCTACCGCGAGGAGGGCAAGGCCTTCACCGGTGAGCTGGTGCGCCGCCTGGACAAGGCCCAATTGCCGCGCGGCACCCATGTGCTCAGCATCACCGGCAAGGAGTTCGCGCTCTCGCAGCCCTTCACGGTGGAGTGATCACCAGCCAGCGGTTACCAGCGCGAGCACCTCGGGTGTTTGGGACAGGCTGGGCGAAAGGTCGGCACCCTTGTCATTCTTCTGGGCCACCGCGACTTTCCCAGTGGCGTTGGCCGTGCTGTAGTTCCGCATCAGTTCACCTTCCGTGACCACGTGCGAGGCCCGAGTGGCAGCCTGGTCCCGTGCAGGCGCGGCGGGCTCCGCATGCTTCCGGTCGCGCTCCTGCTGCAGCGTCATGGGCTCGTCACGGTCCTTGGCATTCGGTCGCGGCGCGTCCTCAGCCACCTCGGCATCCATCGGGATCGCATCCAGCATGGTGGTCATGCTCTCCGCTGCGCCCGTGCTCGTGCGCGCGGGCTCCGACAAGGCAGGCGCGCGATTCGCCGCTTCAGCCGGGGCGGTCATCGTTCGGCGCGCCTCGTTCGATGAGGCTTCCTGCGGCTGTGTTGTGGTTGCAGCACCGGGCGCGGCGGGCTTCTCGTTCACCGGCTTGGCCTTCAATTCCGCCAGGGGCTGAGGGGCTTCATCGCCGCCAGCATGGCGCGCCACCCAAACACCCGCCACGATGAGCACGGCCAGCGATCCCAGGGTGAAGGTGGGCCGCAGCCAGGGCATGGCGGCGCCCTGTTGCGGGCGCATCAGCGCGCCCAAGCTGTTCAGCCAGATCTCCCAGCGCGGGCGGTGCTCCTGCCGGTAGGCGCGCATCACCTGGTCGCGCACGTCCTCGCCGGCCTGCACGGGCGGGGCATCGTCAGCGCGCACCTGGAGCAGCAGCGCGCGCATCGCCTCGTATTCATCGCGGCCATCGAGGTGGCGCAGCACATAGGCGCGCTCCTCCTCCAGCAGCTCATCGAAGCCGCGCTCCTGCAGCAGGCGCTCGATGTCCTCGGGGTCGTAATGCTCACGCCTTTCCATGGTGAATGGCATTGGGGTCGAACTCTTTCATGCGCTCGGCCAGTTTCTTCAGGGTGTAGAACAAGCGGCTCTTCACGGTGCCCTCGGAGCAGCCGAAGGCGGCCGCGATCTCCTTGATGGCCATGTCCTCGTGGTACCGCATCACGAAGGTGGCCTTGTGGTCGGGGTCGAGCCGCGCGAGCTCCTCATCGAGCCTGCCCCGGAAGCGCTCGCGGTCCACGCCGATGCCATCGGAGGCCTCCACCCGGTCCGGCTCGTGGCGCAGGTGGTTCGCCGCCGCGCGCACCACCTCGTTGTGGCGGTAGGCGTTCTTGCACATGTTGTTGGCCACGCTGAAGATCCAGGTGCTGAAAGGGCGCGAGGCATCGTAGCTGGCCGGGTTGCGCGCCAGCTTGGTGAAGAGGTCCTGCAGCATGTCGCGCGCCCGCTCGCGATCGTGCCAAAGCATGCGGTGGAAGTAATTGATCAGCCGGTGCTGGTAGCGGTCGTACACGGCGCCGAAGGCCCGCTCGTCGCCGCGCACGGCGAGTTCCATGAGCCGCTCATCGCTCAGCTGCGCGTGGTTCGTGCTGAAGAGCGCCATGGTCAGTGGGGGAGGATGCCGTTGGCCTGCAGCTCGCGCGTGGCGCCCAGCTTGCTGGCCAGCTGCCGCAGCTCGTGCTCCAGCTCCGAGGCGCGCCGCTCATCGCCGGCCGCGCGGCTGTGGTTGAGCAGCACGGCAGCGGGCACCAGGTAGTTGCGGCTCAGCGGACCGGCCTCGGTGGTCTTGCGCATCTTCTTCCAGGCAGCATCGAGCGCGGCCATGGGGCAGCAGGCCTCCGCGCTCATGCGCATGGCCAAGCCGGTCACGTGCAGCTTGTCGGCATGCGCAGCGGCAACGGCGCGGCCCAAGGCCAGCGAGAGGAAGACCGGGCGGCTCGTGCGCGCGTGCAGCTGCTCCACGAAGGCCGATGCGCTCGCGGGCACGGCGCCGTTGGCCCCGGCTTGCCTCCATGCCGTGGCGCGGTAGGCCGCATCGTCGAGCAGCCGCTGGTCGATCACCAGCGCATCCGGGCGCTTCCCTTCGGCGAATTGCCGCACGAGCACGGGGAATCCATCCATCTCGCCCGCTACGATGAGCACGCCATCGCGATCAATGGAGAGCAGCAGGTCGTCGGCGATGTGGTACAGCGCGGGCGCCACTTCGCCCCGCGCCTTCAGGTCCTTGGCGGCGGGCACCAGCCTCGCGCGGTCGCCCTCGCGCAGGGCCTTGGTGAGCAGCGGCCCCACCAGTTCGAGCCGTTCGGGTTGAAGGCGCGCTGCGGCCTCCAGCTCGGGCCATGCCGCTGGCGCGGGGAACTCCGCGTAATAGCTGGCCATCCGCCCCTCGAAGCTGTTGGGCCGCATGCTGTTGATGGTCACGGCCTGCTCACGCAGCTGCGCCTGTTCAGCAGGGCCCAACCGTCCTTCCTTGCGCGCCAGCGCGGCGTTGCGCTGCGCGCGGAACAGATCCAGGCTCAGGGCCCCGCTGTCCACATCCGGGCTCATCAGGTCGAGCGCGGCATCGTCGGCGTTGGACTTGTCCTTCGCGCGTTCGGCAGCGGGCTGCCATCCGCCCTGGTAGGCATCGCGAACGGGGCTGCGCTGCGGCTGGGCATGACTGGGCGAGGTTTGCGCCGCTACGGTCGCCGGCACGGCCACCATCGCGGCAAGGAGCAGGGCTAGGGCGGTGTTCAGGTCGCGCATGATTCGTTGTGCGGTACACGCCATGGAACCACAGGTTCAATGCGGGCTACTTTTGCCAAAGGTGAACCATGCTGAGCGAGGAAGCGAAGAGCCGTTTGAAGCAGAGCCTGGAGAAGGTGCATGAATGGCCTTCGGTGTACATGTTCAAGTTCATCTTCGAGCCCGATGAGGCGCGCCTGCAGGCGGTCCTCGGGCTCTTCACGGCCGAGAGCGAGGTGCTCAGGCGCTACTCCGCCGGCGGCAAATACCTCTCCATCACGGTGAAGGAGGTGATGATGAGCGCCGATGATGTGGTGGCGCGGTACGACCGTGCTGCCGGCATACAGGGCGTAATCGTGCTGTGAGCCATGGACATCACCACCCTTCGCACCGCCCTCCTGATCACCCTGTCCATCCTGCTGGTGGTGGTGCTCCTGAAGCGGTTCAGGCGCAGGGTGCTGGCCAGCGACCTGCCCGTTCCGCGGCATGCCGAGCTCGTGGAGCTCCAGGTGGCCTACCACCCCGCGCGCCTGCTCGTTGAGGTGAGCCTGCCGGAGCAGCAGGAGCTGAGCACCGCGCTGGCCGACGCGCAGCACCAGCGCCTCCACGCCTGGCCGCCGCAGCGGAGCGAGCCGGGCCATCACCGCTTCGAGCTGCCCCTGCCTGACCTGGCCGATGGCGTGTACCATTTCGAGCTGGCCACCGCCACGCAACGCACCGTGCGCCGATTCCGTCTTCAGCCATGATGCGCGCGCTGCTCCTCCTCCTGGCCCTTGGCGCGGGCACCGCGCAGGGCCAGGGCCGCCTTCCGGATGTGAGCACCACCATCAAGGGCGATCTGGTGATGCCCGTTCCCTTCCGCTCACCGCTGTTCAACAGCATCACCGAGTCCATCGGCCAGGTGGGGCTCACGTTCCAGGTGCCGGTGCAGAAGGGCCTTGGGCTCGGGGCGGGCGCCAACATGACCTGGCTGGCGCTGAAGGAGCGCGCCTTGTCGCCCTTCATCTCCAGCGGCGATGTGCGGCGGCTGGTGCTCTACGGCAAGGTGCAGTACGAGCGCTATACCGGCGAGCGCACCTTCTATGAACTGAGCGCGCGCGCGGGCATGGCGGGCTATGAGTACAGCTGCGCGGGGTGCGCGGGCAAGCTCGATCCGATGTTCTATGCCTCGGTGCAGGCGGCGTACTACGTGCATGCCACGGACAACCTGGCCTTCGGGCTTTTGCTCGGGCACGATATCCAGTCGGGGCGCTTCAGCGCTGCCGATCTGGGATTGAGCAATTTCCCCGGTCGAACGGAGACGGCGGAATCCAGCCCCTATCAGAACCTGCTGTTCGGGCTGGGCTTCAGCACGCGGCTGCGCCGCAACGAGCGCGATGTGATCACCTGGTGAGCCCTGCGATCAGGCCTTCACCCCGTTCCCGCTCGGCACCTTGGCCTCCACTTCCGCGATCGCTTTGATCGTGCGCAGCAAGGAGTCGGGCGTCACGCTGATGGAGTCGATGCCCAGCTCCACCAGGAATTGCGCGAAATCCGGGAAGTCGCTGGGGCCCTGGCCGCAGATGCCCACTTTGGTCTTGGTGCGCTTGGCGGTCTCGATCAGCTTGCGCAGCATGCC
>CAZJTB010000127.1:0-2799 GCA_964548485.1 uncultured Chryseobacterium sp.
GTGGACGCCTTCGTTGCCAGGTTTAATGAGACAACCGGATTGCTTTCTCATTCCAGTTATTTCGGAGGCTCAGGACCGGATCGGGCATTTCAGATCATTGTAGAGGACAACGGTGTTCATTGGCTACTGGGATATGGTACACCTGGTTCTCCTGTTGTTCCTTGGGGCAATGCCTACTTCGAGTCCTTCCAAGGCGGACCCTACGATGCCCTGGTGGCCCGATTCGGTTCAGCTGGAAATCTTGTGTGGAGCACTTTCATCGGCGGGGGTGGCATTGATCAAATCCATTCGGCGCGAACAGATGATGAAGGCGGCCTCTACATCGGAGGCGCGACAGGCAGCGCGAACTTCCCTATAGTAACGAATTGCGGACCGGACCTTCAAGGCAACTATGCTGGGGGCCAATGGGATGCCGTATTGGGGAAAATCACATCAACAGGGCAATTGTGTTGGTCAACACGATTCGGCGGCGGCTCAACCGACTTTGTTCCCGAAGCGGATGGTATCGCCGTGAATGACGATCGCGTCTTCTTTCTTGTGAATACCGCCAGCGCTGATTTTCCGACGTTCAACTTAGCGGATGCATTCAACCAGAACACCATGTCGGGATTCGCAGATGGCGCGCTGGTGTGCGTCGAACGCGATGCCCATACCCTCGAATGGTCCACTTTTATCGGAGGAGGAGATTGGGAACAGCTCGAGGCGATTGACCTCGACGAACTGGGCAACATTTACGTGGCGGGCCACACAAAAAGCAGCGACTACCCTATTGCTGCCTTAGCAGGCGCCTTCAATCAAGAAAGCTACGCAGGAGTTGGACCGAATAGCTCTTTCGGCGATGCTGTCCTGACTGTGTTCGAAGGCACCAATCTCTCGTGTTCATGGTCAACGTATATCGGCGGTGGTGGCTCAATGAATGCGCAAGGAAGTGATGCGGCTTTCGCAATCAGAGTCAATGGAACGGCACGCGTGATGCTTGGCGGTATTTCAACCAGCTTCTTTCCCCTCTATCCTACATACGACCCAGGCAATGGGGCGGTCTACGGAGGCACGCCAGCTTCCGGAAGCATGGTGCTTAGCTGCTTTGACCTAGGCGCCATTACCATTAGCGTGGAAGAGCATCCCAACAAGGGATCTGATCAAATCGCCATCTACCCGAACCCTGCACTTAACCAAATCACGGTTCGCCTCAGCAATTTCAAGGCGGACTTGTTCCAACTGTACGACCAATCGGGCCGGCTCGTTGCAGGCTTTCCGGTAAACGATGGTGAACTTGCACATGTGGTGCACATCGGCAATTTGGAGGATGGTGCGTACGTGCTGCGCGTGATTAACGAGTCGGGGGGGTGCACGTACGGCAAGGTCGTCAAATACACTGCCGAATGAGCTGGGATCTGAACTGCTTGGCCATCTGTTGCGCAACTTATGCGGCAACATGCGCCACATCTGGCGTGGCACAGGACGTTCTTGGCTACTCCGTGCGCATGGAGCCTATTGCGCCCATGACGGCGCTTTGGTGGGCAGAACTCAAACTGTATGTGGACTCCGATTTGGAAGTTGACCGTCCATATGTACGCGAGTTCAGCGGAGCCGACACGCTTTGGCTATTGAACCGTTTCCCGTTACTTCCAGATGGTCAAATCGTGCTGAAAACCTATGCCGGCGCCATGGTGCAAGACCTTGGCCCTGCAACTGTAAACGCTTCGTTCATTATCGGGCATCGGGTGCCGGACATCACGAACATCCCGAACCCGAGTGCGACATATGCTCGCGGCAACTGCACAATGCTGGTTTCACCATTCAGCCCGGTGGCCAATCTCCCTGTGGTATTCAGCCACCAGAACACCATTGCGGAAAGCCAAGGAGTTTACACTTGGAACCCGAACATCTGGGATCCCGATGGCGATAGCCTAGCCATAGCCTTCGAGCCTTGCGCCGAAGGGCATTGGCTGCCGGCGAACTCTCAGATCGATTCACTGAACGGCACCATAACGACCGCGCCCGATGCCCCAGGCCGCTACGCTTTCTGCGCTAAGGTCACGAAGTACCGCCAGCTGCCTCATGGTTGGCCCATCATCGTCACAGGCACATCTCGCTATGAGGTCACCTTTGACGTGACGACTGTCGTGGGCGCCGCAGAGCAGCCTACTAGCCAGGATGTCCAAGCTCTTCCGAACCCGGCCAGCAACCGAATTTCAGTTTCGAGTGGTTCTGAACCGATCCACTATTACCGTTTAGTTGGTGCCGACGGGCGTCTTGCCTCAGAGGGCTCGCCCAATGAGCTTCAATTCGACATCGAATGCTCCTCGCTCGCAAGAGGTCTATACTTCTTAGCGCTAGATGCCGCCACCCGTCGCCGTTTGATGAGGATTGTCCTTGAGTAGCAATTGGATTGCCGGCCTAGACGGAAACTACTGCAAGCGACATAGGCGTGCGCTAGTTCCGGCGTGGATGCACTCATCCATGGATTCAACTTCTTCCGTCAAATCGCCAAGACACATGTGTTCAAGCTGCTTCCTGTACGTTTCCGTGCCACATTCACTTTGCAGCAGTCGGGCCAGGACCTCTGCGTTGTGCATGCCTCACGGGCGGTGAAGCGCCTATCCATCAAGGTGCTGATGCCATAGATTAGTCACGACCTGTGCAGCCTTTAGGACCTCTGACGTAAAGTACTTGCTGCACTAGGCATCGGCCTATCTTGGCGGGCCTTTCCAACGCCTCCCGCCCGCCATGGCCTTCGATAACACCCAGCCGTTGCTCGAACGCATCCGCGAGGGGCTGGAGCATGGCCGCGTGCAG
>CAZJTB010000127.1:2899-7234 GCA_964548485.1 uncultured Chryseobacterium sp.
ACGGCTTTGCTCGCATCCATGGCGAGCGGCACGATCGCGCAGCCCCATTGGAAAGCGCTCGGCCAAGGCACCGTGAACTACCTCGAAGTGCAAACCCTCTTCGGCGATTCGGTGAGCGACCGATTGCTGGCGGGCGGCACATTCCTGCGCATCATCAACGATACCGATACCGTGCTGGCAGTGGGCCAAGCCGCATGGAACGGCACGCGCTGGGACAGCATCGCGCACCGCATTCAGCCGATCTCTGGCAACAGCACAATGCAGACGTATTGGTTCCAGCGCTTCCAAGGGGGCCTGTATTCCTGCGGGAATTACAAGTTCCAAACCGAGAGCGGTGAATGGAACAAATCCTTCGCAAGGCTAAACGAGGCCGAGCAGCGCTGGGAGGCGCTCGAGTGCATCAACCCGTCGTCCAGCTACTTGGATCAATTGGTGAAGAAGACGCCCGGGGCGCAGCACCTCTATGCCACCGGCTACCGATCCAGCGGCCTTTGCGGCTATCCCGTGGCCTGCGTCCATCGCTACGAGGACGGCGCTTTCCATGTTTGGGAGCCATGGACGCAGATCCCCGAATACGAAAGCAACTACGTGGGATACGTGTTCGAGTTCCAGGACATGACCTATGTGACCGGCGTGTTCCGCGACCCGCACTCCAGCGGCTTCCTCACCTTCGCCCGCGTGAACAATGGCTTGTGGGAGCCCGTGCCCGGCTGGGGCAATGCCCACCACATCCGCGATGTGCTCATCAGAGACAATGTCCTCTACGTCTGCGGCACCTTCAAGCAGAGCAATGGTGCGCCGGGCAACCTGGTGGCTTCCTTTGATGGCAGCAGCTGGAGCGATCTGAACGGAGGCCTCACGCTGCAGGCCATGGCTGGCGGCAGCACGGCCAAACGCATGGCCTGGCACGATGGCCACCTCTATGTGGCCGGTGTGTTCGACCATGCCGGCGGTTTGCAGCTCAATGGCGGCCTTGCTGTGTGGAACGGAACTCAGTGGAGCGGATTCCCCGGCGCCTTCAGGACACCGCACCCGGCGGACCCAGACATCGCCATGCTCCGCGACCTCGCCATCTGGCGCGATAGCCTGTTCGTCTGCGGGTACTTCGATCAAATCGACGGCCTGCCAGCGCTTCAGGTGGCACAGTACCTGGGCGAACTGCCGCAGGCAGCAACAGGGGTGAACGAAGCCGCACTGCGGCCTGTAGCACTGCGGTGCTATCCGATAGACGGGACCGCCTGGATGGTTGAGCTGCCCGATGAGCAGGAATGGCAGCTCTCCGTGGTCAATGCGATCGGCCAGTCGATAATCCGCGAACATGCCGCAAAAGGCCGTGCGCTGATTGACTTGAGCCGCGCATCAGGCGGACTGCTTGTCGTGCGCGCTGAGAGCCGGGAGTGCCGCCTATTCGCCAAAGTGGCGCGACCCTAGCCCGATGCTGCGGTGGTGTGAAGGACTTCATCGCATTCGTTCCCTGCGGCGTTCATCCCGTTCGGTGCGTGCGCCGCATGCTCCAGCACTAGCCCCGGTCTATCTTGGCGGGCCTTTTCCAAAGCCCCCACGCCCGCCATGGCCTTCGACATCACCAAGCCCGTGCTCGACCGCATCCGCGAGGGGCTCGAGGGCGGCCGCGCGCAAGCGGTGATCGACGAGCTGAAGGAGCTGCACCCGGCCGACATCGCCGAGGTGCTGGACCAGCTGCGGCCCGAGGAGGCCTCGCGGGTGTACGAGGCCCTCGATGAGGAGCTCGCCGCCGAGGTGCTCATGCAGCTGCCCGAGGACAAGCGCGAGGCCATCCTGGAGACCTACACCGGCAAGGAGATCGCCGAGGAGGTGATCGACCAGCTGGACAGCGACGACGCCGCCGACGTGATCGCCGACCTGCCCGAGGACGTGCAGGAGGAGGTGCTCGCCAACATCGAGGATGCCGAGCAGCGCGAGGAAATCGCCGAGCTGCTCACCTACGATGAGCACAGCGCCGGCGGCCTCATGGCCAAGGAGCTCATCAAGGTGAGCGTGGATGGCCGCATGCGCGACTGCGTGAAGGAGCTGCGCAGCCACGCCGACGAGATCGACAACATCTATGTGATCTACGTGGTGGACCAGCACGACCGCCTGGCGGGCATCATCCCGCTCAAGCGCCTGCTCACCACCTCGCTCTTCCAGCCGGTGAAGGACGTGTACGAGCCCGACTTCATCAGCGTGCGCGCCGATGAGGAAGCCGAGGTGGCCGCCAAGCTCATGGAGAAGTACGACCTGGTGGTGCTGCCCGTGGTGGACGCGCGCGGCCGCCTCCTGGGCCGCATCACCATCGACGACGTGGTGGACGTGATCCGCGAGGAGGAGACCGAGGACGTGCAGAAGATGGCCGGCATGGAGGCGCTCGAGGACTCGTACATGAGCACCGGCTGGTGGGAGATCGTGAAGAAGCGCGTGGGCTGGCTCGTGATCCTCTTCATCGGCGAGAGCTTCACGGCCACGGCCATGAGCTTCTTCGAGGACCAGATCGCCAAGGCCGTGGTGCTGGCGCTCTTCGTGCCGCTCATCATCTCCTCGGGCGGCAACACCGGCTCGCAGGCCAGCACCCTCATCATCCGCGCGCTGGCACTGGGCGATGTCACCATCCGCGAGTGGTGGAGCGTGGTGAAGCGCGAGTTCAGCGTGGGCCTGCTGCTCGGTGGCGTGCTGGGCGTGATCGGCTTCCTGCGCGTGGCCGTGTGGAGCCAATTCGTTGACGTCTATGGCGAGCACTGGTTCGAGGTAGGCCTGGCCGTGGGCCTCTCCCTGCTGGGCGTGGTGCTCTGGGGCAACCTCATCGGCTCGCTGTTCCCGCTCATCCTGAAGCGCCTTGGCCGCGACCCCGCCGTTTCCTCCGCCCCATTCGTGGCCACGGTGGTCGATGTCACCGGCCTGCTCATCTATTTCGGCATCGCCTCCTTGCTGCTGGCCGGCATCATGATCTGATCCATGCGCATCGTTTTCATCGATACCGTGCATCCGCGCTTGAGCGAGCTCCTCACGCGCGCCGGGCATGAGGTGGTCGCGCTGCATCAGCTGGATGACGCGGGACTGGCCAGGGCATTGCAGGGCGCGCAGGGCATCGTGGTGCGCAGCCGACCGGTGGATGCGGACCTGCTGCGGCAGGTGGAGGGCCTGCGCTTCATCGGGCGCGTGGGCAGCGGCACGGAGAACATCGACACCGCCTGGTGCCGCGCGCACGGCGTGAAGGTGATCAACAGCCCCGAGGGCAACCGCGATGGCGTGGGCGAGGCCTGCGTGATGATGCTGCTCGCCCTGATGAAAGCGCTGGTGCGCGCCAACGCGCAAGTGCATCAGGGCCTGTGGCTGCGCGAGGAGAACCGCGGCTTCGACCTGCGCGGCAAGACCGTGGGCATCATCGGCTACGGCAACATGGGCAGCGCCTTCGCCGACAAGCTGCGCGGCTTCGGGGTGAAGGTGCTGGCCCACGACAAGTACCGCAGCGGATTCGAGCGCGCTGGCGTGCACGAATGCGGCCTGGAGCGATTGCTGCGCGAGAGCGATGTGATCAGCATGCACCTCCCGCTCACTTCGGAGACGCATCACTTCGCCGACCGTGATTTCTTCCTGCGACTGGGAAAGCCCGTGTGGTTCCTGAACACCTCGCGCGGCGCCGTGGTGCACACCGCCGCCCTGCTCGACGCCATCGACCATGGCCGCGTGATCGCCGCCGGGCTCGATGTGCTGGAATTCGAGCGGCCCGACCTCAGCGGATTGGACCCCGCGATCGACCCCGCCACGCAACGCCGCCTCTTCGGCCACGAGCGCGTGCTGCTCACGCCGCACATCGCGGGCGTCACCCACGAGGGCAAGCTGAAGATGGCCGAGGTGCTCGCCGACAAGATCATCCACGCCTTCCCCAATGGCCAAGGCTGAACACCTGCTGGGCGCGCTGGTGCCGCTCATGATCGCCTCCTGCATGAACGCCCCTTCCCGATCGGACGCCCCTGAAGTGCATGGCCACCGCGGCTGCCGCGGCCTGCTGCCGGAGAACACCGTGCCCGGTTTCCTGAAGGCGGCCGAGCTGGGCGTGGATTGGCTGGAGCTCGATGTGGTGATCAGCGCCGATGGACAGGTGATCGTTTCGCACGAGCCCTGGATGAGCCATGTGATCTGCACCGATGCCGAAGGCAACGCCATCGCCGGGGAGCACGAGCGCTCGCTCAACCTGTACCGCATGACGGCCGCCGAGATCCGTGCCTTCGACTGCGGCGGCCTGGAGCATCCGCGATTCCCGGAGCAGGAGCAACGGCGCGCGCACAAGCCCACCCTGCGCGAGGTGGTGGAGGCCGTTGA
>CAZJTB010000128.1:0-7215 GCA_964548485.1 uncultured Chryseobacterium sp.
GCTCACCGAGCCCACATTGCTCACGGGGTCGTCGCGCCACGAGGAATCAACCTGGTACTCGATCCAGGCGCCCACCTTCCGGGGGAAGTAATCGTAGCCGAGGTCCGATTCCTCGCCTTCCTTGTTGCAGCCTCCCGCAATCAGGGCCGCCGCGATGATGATGAGCAGGTGGTGCTTCATGGCGCTGGTCATGGGCGATCGATGAACCCGCCTCCGAGCACATCGTCGCCCAGGTAAAAGACGGCACTTTGCCCGGGTGCGATGCCTGATACCGGGGCATGGAATTCCACATGGACCCGTTCACCGTCCATCCGCAAAGAGGCCGGGGTGCCTTTGTCCTTGTACCGGATCTTCACCACAGCCTCCATCTCCCCCCGCAACGCCTCCACGAGCTGGAAGTTCGGGCGTCGCACCCACATGCTGGTCTTCTGCAGGTCGGCCTTGCGCCCCAGCACCACCGTATTGGACTCGGGCATGATCTCCGTGACATACAGGGGCTCGCCGGTGGCGATGCCCAGGCCCTTGCGCTGACCGATGGTGAAGAACGGATAGCCATCGTGCTCCCCGAGCACCTCACCGCCCACGCTCACCAGCCTGCCATGGGCCAGCCTGGCCGTGGCCTCGGGCTCCTTCCGCTTGAGGAAGCCGCGGTAGTCGTTATCGGGGATGAAGCAGATCTCGTAGCTCTCGCTCTTCTGCGCCAGCTCGGGAAAGCCGCTGTCCATGGCCATCTGGCGGATCTCGCTCTTGCGGAAATGCCCGATCGGGAACCGCGTGCGCGCCAGGTTCCGCTGTTCAAGGCCCCAGAGCACGTAGCTCTGGTCCTTGGTCTCATCGCGCCCTTTCGACACCACCCAGCGCCCATCCTCCTTCTGCCGGGCCTGCGCATAGTGGCCCGTGGCGATCAGCTCGCAATCCATCATGCCGGCGCGCTTCAGCAGGGCCTCCCACTTGATGAAGGTGTTGCAGAGCACGCAGGGGTTGGGGGTGCGGCCTGCCATGTACTCGCGCGTGAAGTCGCCGATGATGGCCTCGCCGAACTCCTCGCGGATGTCGATGATCATGTGGTGGAACCCGCGGCTCACGGCCATGCCGCGCGCATCGTTGATGCTGTCCAGGTCGCAGCAGCCGGTGATCCGCTTGCCGCCGCTGGAATCAGCGTAGTCCCAGGTCTTCATGGTGACGCCGATGACCTCGTAGCCCTGCTCGTGCAGCATGAGCGCGGCCACGGAGCTGTCCACGCCGCCGCTCATCGCCACCAGGATGCGCCCGTGCTTGCTCATCAGGAATGCATATTGGCAGTGGGCAGCTGGCAGCATGCAGCCACCGGCTGCCAACTGCTCACGGCCCACCCCTTACTCGTTCTATTGCTCAACACCGGCCTTGTATTTCATCGTGCGTACCAGCTTGCCTTTCTCATCGTATTCCTTCACCTCGCCTTCCAGCAGGTCGTTCACGTACGTGCCTTCGCGCTTCTTCGTCTGCCCCTCCAGGACGCGCTCCACATCAGCAGGCGCGCCGGTCACTGGATCGGCCTTCACCGGCTTCAGCACCCACTGCCCGTTGTCGAGCCACTCGGTGAAAGGGCCTTCGCGCCTGCCCCCCTTGTAGGTGACCTCGCTGCGCGGCCGCTCGTCGTCGAAGTGCTCCGTGAACACGCCGTTCTCCTTGCGCTCCTTCACCAGCTGGCCCTGCGCGTAGAGCGCCACGAGCTGGAGGGTGCCATCCTTGTTGTAGTAGTACCAGGTGCCATCGCGGTCGCCATTGACCACGGTGCCCTCGATCTCCTTCTTGCCATCGGGAAAGTAGAAAACCATGGCGCCCTCCGCCTGGCCGTTCACGTAGTTGGCCTCAGACTTCAGCTTGCCATTGGCGAACCAGCTCTTGCCCGGCCCGTGCAGCACGCCTGCCTTGCGCACCTCGCGCTCGGCCACCTGACCGCCCGGGTAGTAGCTCACCTGCTCCCCCTCCAGCTTCCCCTTGGCGAACCGCTCCACTTTGCGAAGCGAGCCATCCTCGGCGTAGTAGCTCCAGGTGCTGTCCTTCTCCTGCCCCACGTACCTGCCCCGGGCCATGAGCTGACCGTTGGGGTGGAAATGCTCGGCGCGGCTGATGCGGCCATCGCCCTGATGGCGCTGGACGGTGGTGAGCTTGCCCGTCTCATCGTAATGGCGGAATTCCCCAACCGGCTTGTCGTCCTTGAAGGTGCCCACGTAGCGGAGCTGCCCGTTGGGCCAGGCCTTGCTCCACGAGCCTTGCTTGCGGCCCTGGGCATCGGTGGTGTTCGCGCCGCCATCGGGCTGCGCCTGCGCGGCGCACATAGCGAAGGCGAACAGCAGCATGAAGGATGAGCGGCACATGGCGGCGCGAAGGTACTTTGGCTGGCATGCGGGAGCAGTCGGCATGAACGCGGGAATGGATGCCGCCCGCTGGCAAGGCCCATGCCCATCGTTGCCGCTGGCTTTCTTTGCCGCGTGCGTCGCCTGTTGATCAAGAACGCCAAGGCCCTGGTGGGTGCCAGCCCAGTGGGCCAGGGACCGCTCAGCGGCCAGGCCATGGCCGCCCTGCCCATGATCGCCGATGGCTGGCTCATGGCCGAGGAAGGACGCATCACCGCGCTGGGTGCCATGGATGAATTCCCCGGCATCGGCGACTGGTCCGGGCTCACCGTGATCGATGCGACAGGCCGGTACGTGCTCCCGGGCTGGTGCGACTCGCACACCCATGCGGTGTTCGCGGCACCGCGTGAAGAGGAATTCGTGGACAAGATCAAGGGCCTGAGCTACCAGGACATCGCCGCGCGCGGCGGCGGCATCCTCAACAGCGCCCGGAAGCTGCGCGCCATGGACGAGGAGTCGCTGTACCGCCAGGCCAAGGCCCGCTTGGAGGAGCTGATGCGCCTGGGCACCGTGGCCGTGGAGATCAAGAGCGGCTATGGGCTATCGCTCGAGAGCGAGCTGAAGATGCTGCGGGTGATCAAGCGGCTGAAGGAGACGCTGCCGCTGCAGGTGAAGGCCACGTTGCTGGCGGCGCATGCCCTGCCACCCGAATTCGCCGAGGACCGGGAGGGCTACCTGCGGATGATCCGCGAATCGCTCATCCCGCAGGTCGCCCGCGAAGGGCTGGCCGATTTCGTGGACGCCTTCTGCGAGACCAACTACTTCACGGCAGCGGAGCTGGAGGGTCTGCTGGCCGCAGGCCGCGCGCACGGGCTGCCGGGCAAGGTGCATGTGAACCAGTTCACGAGCATCGGCGGCATCCAGGCTGCCATCGCGCACAATGCCCTGAGCGTGGACCACCTGGAGGTGATGGAAACTGCTGACCTCGAGGCCCTGGGCCGATGCGCGCCGGGCCATACGCCGATGGCCACCCTGCTGCCCTCCTGTTCCTTCTTCCTGCGCATCCCCTATGCCCCCGCACGCGCGCTCATCGATCGCGGCATACCCGTAGCCCTGGCCAGCGACCTCAACCCCGGCAGCACCCCCAGCGGCAACATGAATCTCGTGCTCTCGCTGGCCTGCATCCAGCTGCGCATGCTGCCCGAAGAGGCCATCGCCGCGCTCACCCTCAACGGCGCTTGCGCCATGGGCCTGCAGGATGAGGCGGGCAGCCTGGCCGTGGGCAAGCGCGCGAGCCTAATGATCACCCACGAGGCGCCCTCATTGGCCTACCTCCCCTACGCCTTCGGCACCGACCACATTGACACCGTACTGATCGATGGAAAGCCCGTCCGCGCCGGAGCAGCGCTCGCCTGAATTCATGCCCTTGGAGCCGGGCCGGCCGGCCGGGCTGGAGTTCTCCATGGGCGTGGCCCTCTTCGCGCTCATCCTGGTCGCCTTCTTCCTCGTGCAGGGCTACGCGCTGGTGCATGGCATCGTCGAGCGCACGCCCGAGCTCGCCGATCAGGGCCTGTCGCTGAGCCTTTGGCAGGACCCGCTCTTCACCCAGCGCTTGAACGAGCTCGCCTACAACGGCGACCTGGTGGGCATGGAATCGGCATGGAGCGGCGGCGTGTGCGCGGCCCTGGTGCTGCTGCTCTGCTGGCGGTGGAAGCGCGATCGCGTGGGGCTGCTGCTGGGCCTGCGGCTCCCCACGGCGCGCGCCCTGCTGCGCTGGCTGGCCATCTTCGCCGCGGTCGTGGGCGCCATCGAGCTGCTGGCGAGCGTGGTGCCCGCCTTCGACACCGATTTCATGGAGCGCGTGGTGGCCAGCACCACCAACTGGCCGGTGCTCGTGCTCGGGGTGGCCATCCTGGGGCCCTTCTTCGAGGAGCTGCTGCTGCGCGGCCTGCTCTTCGGATCGCTGCGCCACATCGTCGATGAGCACATGAGCGTGGCCATCTCAGCCGGTGTCTTCGCCGTGATGCACATGCAGTACAGCCCCGCCATCATGCTGCTCATCCTGGTCATGGGCACCGTGCTCGGCTATGCCCGCGCGCGCACCGGGTCCATCTGGGTGCCGGTGCTGCTGCACATGCTGAACAACGGCATGAGCCTGATCTGGCCCTGATCCGGCGATGGGCGGTCACGCCCGCTCGCGAGCAAGCGCACCCGTCTAGCTTTGCCGCCCCTGCCACGCATGCAGGGCCCAACATCATGCAACGCCAGCTCATCGAGTGCGTGCCCAACATCAGCGAGGGCCGCGACCGCGCCAGGATCGACGCCATCGCCTCCGTGGTGGAGACCGTGGAGGGCGTGCGCCTGCTCGACATCGACCCCGGCAAGGCCACCAACCGCACCGTGATCACCTTCGTGGGCGAGCCCGCACAGGTGTGCGAGGCCGCCTTCCGCCTGATCAGGCAGGCGCAGGAGCTCATCGACATGCGCGGCCACAAGGGCGAGCACCCGCGCTTCGGCGCCACCGATGTGTGCCCATTGGTGCCCATCAGCGGCATCAGCATGGAGGAGTGCGCGGCCTGGGCAAAGAAGCTCGGCGAGCGCGTGGGCCAGGAACTCGGGATTCCCGTTTACCTGTACGAGGCCGCCGCCAGCGAGGAGAAGCGGAAGAACCTGGCCAACAACCGCAGCGGCGAGTACGAGGGACTTCCGAAGAAGCTGAAGGACCCCGCCTGGAAGCCCGACTTCGGCCCAGCGGAATTCAGCGATCGCGTGGCGCGCAGTGGCGCCATCGCCATCGGGGCGCGCAACTTCCTGGTGGCCTACAACGTGAACCTCAACACCACCAGCACCCGCAGGGCCAACGCCATCGCGTTCGATATCCGCGAGGCTGGCCGCAAGGTGAAGCAGGCCGATGGCAGCGAGGCGCAGGTGCCCGGGAAGCTGAAGAGCGTGAAGGGCATAGGCTGGTTCATCGAGGAGTACGGCATCGCGCAGCTCTCGCTCAACCTCACGGACATCACCGTCACGCCCGTGCATGCGGCGTTCGATGAGGCGTGCAAAGCCGCCGAGGCGCGCGGCATCCGCGTCACCGGCAGCGAGCTGGTGGGCCTCATTCCCAAGCAGGCCTTGCTCGATGCGGCCGACTTCTACCTGACACGCCAGCAGCGCAGCCTCGGCATCCCCGAGCGCGAGAAGATCAAGATCGCCGTGAAGAGCCTGGGGCTGGACGACCTCGGCCCCTTCGACCCGCAGAAGAAGGTGATTGAGTACATGCTTGAAGAGGCGGGTGGCGAGCGCCTCGTGCGCATGGACCTTAAGCGCTTCAGCGAAGAGACAGCCGGGGAAAGCCCGGCCCCGGGAGGTGGGTCCGTGGCTGCTTATGTGGGTGCACTGGGCGTTTCACTCGGCACCATGGTGGCCAACCTCAGCGCCCACAAGCGCGGCTGGGACGAGCGCTGGGAGGAGTTCAGCCAATGGGCGGAGCGCGGGGAGAAGCTTCGCAACGAACTGCTCCATCTGGTGGACGAGGACACCCGCGCCTTCGACCGCATCATGGCCGCCATGGGCCTTCCCAAGGGAAGTGATGCGGAGAAGGCCGCGCGCAAGGCCGCCATCACCGAGGCCACCAAAGGCGCCATCCTGACCCCACTGCGCACCATGCAGGTGTGCGTGGAGAGCATGGCGCTCATGAAGGCCATGGCCGGCCACGGCCTGCCCGCCAGCGTGAGCGATGCCGGCGTGGGCGCCCTGTGCGCGCGCACCGGTGCCATCGGCGGTTACCTGAACGTGCGCATCAATTGCGCCGGGCTGGATGATGAGGCCTTCAAAGCGGATGTGCTGAAGCAGGCGGAGGACTTGAAGGCGAAGGTCGGGACGCTGGAGGCCGAGGTGATGGAACTGACGCTGGCCAAGGTGTAGGGGCACCGTTCCATCATGAGCCCTTGGGGGTTCACAACAAGCCCCCGCGAAGGCACGTAAGAAGCATGGGGGTCGTCATCTTTACGACGACACCCCTGCCGGATGAGCATCCGCCTGAAACGCTTCCTCTTCTTCTTCCCCTTCCAACTGGTGGTGCTCCACCTGAAGAAGAGCCACCTGATGCTGTTGCTCTGGCTAATCCTGTTCGCCTTTGTGTGCGAAGGGCTCGGAGTGAAGTATGGGGTGCCCTATCTCTTCCTGTACCCGGAGTATTTCGGCACGGTGAGCTTATGGAGCTTCGCCATCACGGGCTTCGCGGTGGGGGGCTTCATCACGGCCTTCAACCTGTACACCTACACGATGCATGGGCACCGGTTCCCGTTCATCGTCACCCTCTCGCGGCCCTTCTACAAGTTCAGCCTGAACAATGCGCTGATCCCACTGCTCTTCCTACTTACCTACCTCCACCGCTCCGCCGTGGTGCAGTTGAACAAGGAACTCGTGCCGCCCGGGCAGACGGCGCTGAACCTGGCCGGCTTCGTGGTGGGCGTGTACCTCTTCCTGCTCATCGCCCACCTGTACTTCTCCCGCACCAACACCGACCTGCAGAAACTCACCGGACGGGACCCCAACGAGTATCAACCGGACGCCCCTCCCATCGACATCCGTGGCCCCCAGCCTCCCCCCCGCCCCTCTGGCCGGGCCGTGCCCCGGGTGGCCACCCGCTGGTTGCGCCGCCAGCAACGTGCACGGAAATGGGAAGTGCTCACGTACATGAGCGGTCCCTTCACCCTGACCCTGGCCCGCAGCAGCGCCCACTACGACAAGGAACTGCTGCGCGAGGTGCTCTGGCAGAACCACATCAACGCGTCCATTTTCGAGGTGATCTCCGTGGCCAGCTTTCTGCTGCTGGGCGCCTTCAACGCCGCGTGGGCGCAGCATCTTCAGGGCGACTCGT
>CAZJTB010000129.1:0-2230 GCA_964548485.1 uncultured Chryseobacterium sp.
CACACGCATCCATGCCTATTGCGTGGCCAGCATCTTCTTCGGAACTCACCATCAACGCGGGCATGGCCATCGGCCTGGCACCGGTCATCGGCATACCCCTGCCCTTCCCGCACCGGCGGGACGAAGACGTCTGCAGCTGCGGCGGCAGCAGCATGATCGGCTTCACCCTGCACCCTGGTGCGGCTGGATGCCGAGCGGCTGAGCCTGTTGCGGTAGATGGCCACGCCGAAAGCAAGCGCGGCGGCCCAAGGGCCGCCGCGCGCAATGAATCGGTTCCTGCTCAGTAGAACATGTAGCGGTTGTCGACCACGCCGGCTGCTTCGCGCAGGGCGCTGGCCACGCCGTTCTCCGCGCGGCCCTGCAGGCGATTGCGCAGGCTAGTGCGGTCGGCCTCCACATCGGCGCCCTCGGGAGCCTCGGATTTGGTGCCCATGCTCACCACGTAAACGGCGGTCTCGCCCTTGAGCGGCACGCTGCTCTGGCCGTTCTGCAGCGCGAACACCTTGCCGATGACCTCGTATTCGGTGTACCCGCCAGGAAGGCTGAAGACATTGAAGAGCATGTCGTTCGCCGTCTCCACGCGTCCGCCCACCTCGGTGGCCGCTGCCGAGAGGTCGGTCTTGCCCTGGAGTTTGGCGATGTAGGCCTCGGCCTTCTTCTGCTTCACCACTTCCTTGGTGAAGGCCTCACGCACATCGTCGAGCGCCGGCGGGCCCTCCTCCTTGATGGACTTGAGCACGGCCACCACATAGCTCTCACCGGCCTCCTTGGGATCGCTCACCTCGCCCACCTTGGCGCGGTTCACCCAGCCGATGACGGCAGCAGGCTGCTGGAGGCCCTGCACGTAGCGCGCATCGGAGCGGAAGTCATCCACGTTGGTCACCTGCAGGCCCTTCTCCTCGGCGGCCTTGCGGATGGCCTCGGCGGTCTTGTGGGTGAGGCTGAATTCGTTGGCCTCCTTGTACACAGACTTGAAGGTGGCGCCCGATGGCTTGATGGGGCGGTCGACCGTGACGATGCGGCGCTCCTGGCGGTTGCGCTGGCCCAGCACCTCCACGATGTGGAAGCCGTAGCTGGTCTTGCACACGGTGATGGCGCCCACCTTCTGATCGAAGCTGGCGGCGGTGAACTCGGGCACCATGCGCTGCTTGTCGAACCACTCGTACACGCCGCCTTCGCTCACGCTGCCGGGGTCGTCGCTGAACTTGGTGACCAGCGCCGGGAACTTGCTCCGATCCTTCTTCACCACGGTGAGCAGGCTGTCGGCGCGCTTACGCTGCTCCTCCTCATCCTTTCCCTTCTGCGTGCTGAGCAGGATGTGGCGCACGCGCGCCTCGGGCACATCGGCCAGTTCCTTCACCTTCACCAGCTTCCAGGTCTCGCCCTCGAGGTAGGGCCCGATCACCGCGCCCACCGCGCCATTGCGGATCAAGCTGTCGTTGGCGGCATCCGCCGAGCCCTCGGTGTAGGGCACCTTGCTGTAGCTGCGGCTGCTGGAATTGCCCACCACGAAGAGCGAATCGTCGGTGGCGCCCTCGAAGTCCTCGCGGAGCTTGGCCATCTCGCTGCGCAGCGCATCGCGGTCCAGCTCGCTGGGCCTCACCGGGAACAGGACGTACTCGAAGCTGCGCGCCGCCTTCTGCTTGTGCTTCGGATTGCCCTTGTGCTCATCGTAATAGCGGCGCAGGTCGCGGTCGCTCACGGCGTAGAGGCTGTCAGGCTCGCTGTCGTAACGCTTGGCCACGAAGGTGAAGGTGGCCTTCCTGTTCTTGCTGGCGAATTCCTCCTTCGCCTGGGCCGAGTTCACGAAGAGGCTCTTCTTCACGAGGGTGTTGTACTTGGCGTAGAGCCTGTTCTCCTTGATGCGGCGCGCCTGAATCTGGTTGTACACCGGGGCGTTCACGGCAACGCGCTCGAAATAGTCCTTCAGTTGGGCTCGGTCGGGCTGGCCATCGGGGCCTTGGAACTGCCCGCGGAACTCGGGGGCGACGTTCTCGCCGAAGCGGATGTCGTCGTATTCACCACCGGTGATAGTGAACCCTGCATCCTTCACCTGCTGGAGCATCGTGAGGGCCTTCACCATCTCGTTCCACACCGTGCTGCGCACCTGGTCGGTGAGCTGCTGGGTGGCGGGCTGGCCGAAGTCGTTCCGGTAGCTGTCCACCTCATCGGACACCCGTCGCTCGTATTCCATGACGCCAATCTCGGTGCCGCCCACCTGGCCAAGCAC
>CAZJTB010000129.1:2240-7139 GCA_964548485.1 uncultured Chryseobacterium sp.
GGCAAGCCAGTCGCCGAGGATGAAGAGGGCGAGCGAGACGAAGACGATGCCGACGAGGAGGCCGCCCCGCTCACGGATCTTTCCGATGACTGCCATGTCCTTCTTGAAATTGGGGTGCGAATATAGGCAGGTGCCCCGAACGCCGCAGGCATCGGCTTAACCCTTGATTCACAGCCCTTCCAAGGGCTCGCGCTGGGTGCTCAGGAAACCCTCCGGCGCCATCACCTTGAGGCGGACCAGGTCGATGCGGCCATGCACCACTTGCACGATGGTGAATCGGAAGGGCGGGAGGTCCACCACCTCGCTGCGGCCGGGCAGGTCGCCCGTGCGGTCGAGGATGAACCCGGCCAGTGTGTCGTAGCTGTCCGATTCCGGGAGCGCCAATCCATGCGCCTCGCGCAAGTGCGCGATCTCCAAACGGCCGCTGAGCAGGAATTCATCGGGCGCCAGGCGCTCCTCCACATCATCCACCGCGTCGTGCTCATCATCGATATCGCCCACGATGCTCTCCACCACATCCTCCATGGTGATCATGCCTGCGGTTCCGCCGAACTCATCCACCACCACCGCGACATGGGTGCGCTGCTGGATGAAGAGCTGCAGCACCTCGTCGGCCGGCATGGTGCCCGGTATGAAACGCACGGGTCTGAGCAGCGCGCGGATGCTGCGCGGATGGCGGAAGAGCTCGTACCCATGCACGTAGCCGATGATGTTGTCGATGCTGTCCTTGTACACGAGCAGCTTGCTCAATCCGGTCTCCACGAAGCGCTTGTGCAGCGCCTCGATGGGCTCCTCTGCCTCGATGGCCTCGATGCGCGCGCGCGGCACCATGATCTCGCGCACCTTGATGCTGCTGAGCTCCAGCGCGTTCCTTACGTACTCCACCTCGGCGTCGAGCTGGTGGGCGCGGGCGGTGCCGCTGCTGAGGTCTTTGAGGAAGTCGTCCAGGTCGATGCGGCCGAAGACGAGCTGACCGGGCCTCGATTTGAGGCGTAGCAGCTTGAGCACCGCGCCGCTCAGGCCCGTGATCACGATCATGGCCGGCCACAACAGCACGTACAGCGCAGCAAGCGGCACCCCGAAGGCCTTGAGCATGCGGTTCGGGTCGAGGCGGAAGAGCGCCTTGGGCAGGAATTCGGCCGCCACCAGGATCACCAAGGTGCTGAGCACGGTCTGAGAGACCAGCACGAGCACAGGGCCCATGCCCAATCCCTGCAGCCACGGCTCCATCCAACGGGCCATGAGCAGGCCATAGACCACAAGGGCGATGTTGTTGCCCACGAGGAGGGCGCCGATCAGTCTGTCGGGCCGGCGCTGCAGCACGCCCATGAGGCGCGCCCAGATGGCGCCGCGCTGGCGCTCGAGCTCCACGTAGAGCTTGTTGGCGCTCACGAACGCGATCTCCAGACCGGAGCACAGCGCCGAGAGCAGCACGGCCCCGATGATCAGCAGCAGCTCAGTGGTGGACAAGGCCATTAGCGCGCCGGGAAGATACCGGACGGCGGTGTTGTGCGGCTCACGGGCGCTGCTCGAGTGATTCGAGCCGCTTGCGCATGAAGCGGCGCATGCCCCAGGCCGCGCCCGCTATGCCCGGCAGGAAGAGCCATTGGCCGCCTTTCTCCCAGCCTTCCGTGACGATGACCCAGATGGCGGCCAGCAGCGTTCCGATGGCCAAGGCCAGCCAGAAATGCTCCATCAACCGATTCAGCTTGTGCATGGGCGGGTGCTCGACGACTAATCGTCGGCCAAGGTATCCGCCGCCAGGTGAACCATGCCCGTGACGCGCTTGATCACATAGGAGCTGAAGTCCTCTGCTGCGTCCAATCCCAGGCCATGGATCACATCCTGGCCGCGCTGGATGCGGACGGCCTGATCGGTGCGCACGCGAGCGCTGTCCTGCACCCATACCAAGCGCTCGGTCTCCAAGCGCTCGCCCTTCGCATTCACGAACACCACATCCTCCATCACCTCCATCCGCCTGGTACGCTCCTCGATGAGCCCGCGGCGCGCGGTGAGCCGGCTGCCCGGGGCCCCGGCGGCGTCGTAGAAGATCAGCTCCAGCCCGTCGGATAGCTCCGTGCGGCCGTCGGCTCCGCCCCATTCGGTAATGGTGCCGGCCCGGAGCCGGTTGCGCACGATGCCCGAATCGGAGTATAGGTATTCGGCCTGTTTGGTCACCCGGTCGGGAACGGCCTCTGGCAGCTCCACGGCAGCCACCTTCTCCAGGTCGTTCTTGCAGGAAAGCAGCGCGCCCGCCAGGAGCAGGGCGGGCACGCTGAGGGCCGATCTGGTGCGCAGCGGCCGCACGGCTATCCTATTTCCTGGTGCGCACCGTGGTGCTCTCGTTCAGGCCGCCGCAAGTGGCCTGGAACGGTTTGCCATCGGTAAGCTGATGGAAGAAGGCATCGCCCTGGGTGGGGAAGCGCGCCGCGCAGGAGGCCATGCGCTCGTTGGCCTTTTCGGCCACTCCGGGATCGAGGCTCTTGGCCCGCTGGTAGTAGTCGTAGGCCAGCCAATAAGCGCCCCAGGCATCGGGACCGTCGCAGCTGCCTGCCTGGGCGGCGACGGCATTGCCGATGAGGATCAAGGCCTCGCCGCTCTTGGTGTCGATCTGCAGCACCTGGTTGGCATAGCTGCGGGCCTGGCTGTGGTTGCCGGCCGCGCTGGCCACCTGGCCGGCTTTCAGCAGGTACTTCACCCGATCGCTGCAGCCGGTGCACAGGTCAACCGCCTCTTTCATGAAGCGAAGGGCAGCGCCCATCTCACCCTGCTTCACCAGCAGCATGCCCAGGCTGTACTTGCACTCGGAGCTGGGGCGGGCCTGGCAAACCTCGTCGGCGATGCGGCGGTACACCTTCTCCTCGGTGCAATCCTTGGTGCCCAGCACCTTCAGCAGCCGCTCCATGAGGTCCAGGTCGCCCGGGCGCTCGTTGATGAGCTTCTCCGCGATGCCCCCGATCTCCTTGCATTCGGCGATCTTGAAGAAGGAGGCGTTCACATTGTCGCGGGCCTTCACCCAGTACTCGCGCTCGCTCTCTTTGGTGCCCTCGCTGGCCAGCGCCTGCTCGATGATGCCAATGACGCGCACGTACTCGGCGAGCATCTGCTCCTTGGTGGCCTCGCCATTGGCGTACATGCAGCTGAGGCTCTGGTAGTAGGCGCTCACCGTGCCGGCCTCGCTCTTCGCGCCGCTGAGGTCGATGGCCTCGCGCAGGATGCCGTTGGCCTGCTGGCATTTGGTCGGGCGGTAGAAGTAGAGGTCAACCCCCTTGCGGCCCAGCACATAGCCCTTCTCGCCGAAGTTGGCGATGCGCAGGTCGTAGTTCAGCAGCAGGGAGTCGATCAGGCGCTCCTTGCGCGCGGCGTCCTTCTCCTTGGCGATGAACTCGCCGAACAACTTGGCGCCATTCTGGTACAGGCCCTTGCTGCAGGCCGGGCAGATGCGGATGAGCTCACGATAGGGCGCGTACGCATCGGCGTAGCTGCCTTGCTTCATGAACTCCTGGTACAGTGACAGGTTCTTCACGCACTCGGCGCTGTCGGCCGGCGTAGCGCCCCATTTACCCTGAGCGGAGGCCGTTGCCGCGATGGCCAGCGAAACAGCGGCAAGCATGGCGCGATGCAGCATCCCGGTCATTCGATTCGTCGTTTGGTGAACCATGGCTCGTTCCTTTCTGGGGTGATGGAGATTCCGATGAAGACGTTGGCGTAGCGCTCCCGCAGCAATCCGTTGTCCGTGGTGCCCCGTTGGCCCAGCTCGGTTCCGAGGTTGATGCGGCTGCGGAAGGCCACCGGCAGCGACAGGCCAAAGGATATGCCAAGCTGGGAGAGGGCGGTGCCCTTCACCGTGAGGTAGTCATCGGCATAACGCAGGCCCATGCGATAAATGGCGCCGGTGAAGAAGTTGCCCGCTTCCATGCCCGCCGGTCGGTAGCTGGCCCCCAGCGCGTACGACCGTCCGCGTCCCAGGTCGGAGCGGCCCGTGTAGCCCTCCACGTCGAAGGAGGTCCTTGTCCAGTCGCGGGTTCGATGCTCGGCGGTCACCGACCAATGATCGTTGAGGACCGTGAACCCGAACCCGATGCCCAGGGGAAGGCCTACGGTGCCGCGCGCTCCATCGATGCTCAGCGCGGTATCCAGCGGGAACTCGACGCCGTTGGAGCCCACCCGGAAATTGTTGACCAGAACGGTATGGCGGGCTCCCAATGCGGCGGGCAGCTCCGCTGCCAATCCCACCCGGAATCGCAGGATCTCACCTGCGCCCTGAGGCAGACGGATCGGCTTACGGTCCTTGGGGTCCAGGCCTCGATTCAACCAATCCTGCTCAGCCCGCTGGTCCTTGGCGCGCAAGCGCTCCCGGCGTTCCTGGGCACGGGCGCGGGTGCGTTGACGGCTGGTGAAATCGCCGGCGTACTGCAGCCCCACCGTGGCCGATGGCGACCGGACCACCAATGACGACGACGCATTGCTGTTGTAATAGCCGCCGGTAGCCGGGTAATACGCCTTGCGCATAGCCTCCACCTTCCCGAACAGGTAATCCAGATTGGCCCCTGCTGTGAGCTTGCCGGCAGCCGCAGCACTGTCGCGGCGCTGCCATAGCAACCGTCCTAATCCAAAGAAGGCACGGTTCAGCCCACCGCTTCCGGAGTACACGAACCGGGCCTCCCCTCCTTCAACCGGCACCTGCTCGGAGAGCTCGTAGCCCACGGTGCTGGCCGGCGTAAGGCCCAGGCCCAGGCCCCAGCGGCCCCTGGCGAATGGCACGCCCATGGTGAGACCCATGAGCCGGGTGGAGCGGCCCGTACTGCTGAGCGCGTCCGTTTCGAATCGCGTATTGCGCGCCAGCAGGCCCGCTTCGAACACCGCATGCTGCAGTCCTGTGTACGATGCCGGGTTGGC
>CAZJTB010000130.1:0-7114 GCA_964548485.1 uncultured Chryseobacterium sp.
AAGTCGAGCGGGCTGCGCTTCTCGTCCATGCCCTCGGTGTCGCGCGTGTTGGCCACCAGCTCGTCGATCTTCCGTCCGCTCAGCTCGCCGTAGGCATGCTTCTCCGCGAACTTGGGCACATCGAAGTACACGCTGCCGTTGGCCTCGTAGCCATAACCGCTGGCGATGATCCGCTTCACCATCTCGATCTGCTCGATGAGGTGGCCCGTGGCGGTGGGCTCGATGCTGGGCGGCAGGATGTTGAAGAGCCGCATCACATCGTGGAAGCCGTTGGTGTACTTCTGCACGATCTCCATGGGCTCCAGCTGCTCCAGCCGTGCGCGCTTGGCGATCTTGTCCTCACCCTCGTCCACATCGCCCACCAGGTGGCCCACATCGGTGATGTTGCGCACGTAGCGCACGGAGTAGCCGACGTGGGTGAGCCAGCGGTATAGCACGTCGAAGGTGAGGAAGCTGCGCACATTGCCCAGGTGTACGTCGCTGTATACGGTGGGGCCGCAGACGTACAACCCAACATGCGGCGGGCGCAGCGGCTTGAACTCCTCCTTTCGGCGGGTGAGCGTGTTGGTGATGAAGAGCGGTCCTTTCGCGCGGGCGGCCATGGTGATCCGCGCTCCTGTTCCGGCGCGGCCGCGCGAAAGTAGGGTGGGCCTTGAACGAGGGGATTACCTCAGGTCCTCCTCGGTGATCACCGCGTCTCCGAGGTAGCGGCCCTGCTTGTAGATCCTGATCCGCATGAGCAGGCCGTTGGCGTCGTACTCGTACCGCTTGCCATCCCAGAGGCGGCCGTCCTTGAACTCGCCCTGCTGCGATAGGCGCAGCTGCTTGTCGTAAAGCGTGTTGTAGCCGTTCTCGCGGAAGACCACGGCATTGGTGCGCTCGGTGGGCGCGGGGGCGGGCGCGGGCTCGGCCTTGGGGTCCACCTTCACCTCCTCGGCCTTGGGCACGGGCTTGATCCATTTGCTGTTGGCCGCATCGATCACCCCATCGTTGAACTGCGCCACCTGCGTAAGCTGCCCCCGCTCGTCGTACCGCTTCAGCGCGCCATCCTCCTTCCCCTCCTCGATCTTCACCGCCACGGCCAGCTGGCCATTCTCGTGGTAGTACTTCTGCTCGCCATCGCGCATGCCATGCTCGTTGAAGATGAAATCCTGCGCCAGCTTCCCGTTGGGATGCCAGCGCTGGAATTTGCCGGTGTTGCGGTCCAGGTCCCAAGTGCCCTGCTCCTCCACCTTGCCTGTGGGGTAGTAGGTGCGGTACTCGCCTTTGGGCCGGCCCATCTGGTAGTTGATCTCGCTCATCACGTTGCCGTTGGGCCAGTAGCGCCTCCAGGTGCCCACGCGCTTGCTGTTCTGGTAGCGGCCCTCCTCGATGAGCTGGCCATCGGGGTACTCGGGCTTCTCAGCCTTCGGGGCCAGCACCTTCCAATAGCCCTGCTTGCGGCCCATCTCATCCACCACGTTCAGCGTGTCCTGGGCCAGGGCTGCCACGCGCGTGACGGAGAGGATGAGCAGGATCGGGAAGACGAATCGTGTCATGGCTCGCTTGGGAGTCGCGTCCGCGAAACGATGCGAAGGGGTTGAAAGTTGCAGGTTGAGCGGGTTGAGGGTTGGGTGCATGCAACCTGCAATATCCAACCCTCAACCACCCATCAACCTCTTCAGGTTCACCATCATTTCATCCACCATGCCGGCCAGGTCGTACTGCGGCTTCCAGCCCCAATCGGAGCGGGCGGCGCTATCGTCGATGCTGCGCGGCCAGCTGTCGGCGATGGCCTGGCGCTGATCCGGCGCGTACTCGATGGTGAAGCCGGGGATGTGGCGGCGCACCTCGGCGGCGATCTCCTCCGGATCGAAGCTGAAGCCTGCGAGGTTGTAGCTGTTGCGCACCTTCACCTCCCCGGCCGGAGCCTCCATCAGGTCGATGGTGGCGCGGATGGCGTCAGGCATGTACATCATGGGCAGGGTGCTCTTCGGCCCCAGGAAGCTGCTGTACTTGCCGTGCTTGATGGCCTCGTGGAAGATGTGCACGGCATAGTCAGTAGTGCCGCCGCCGGGCGCGCTTTTCCACCCGATGAGGCCCGGGTAGCGGATGCTGCGAACATCCACCCCGTAGCGCTTGTGGTAGTATTGGCACCAGCCCTCGCCAGCCAGCTTGCTGATGCCATAGACCGTGGTGGGCTCGGTCACGGTCTGCTGGGGCGTCATGTCCTTCGGCGTGGTGGGGCCGAACACGGCGATGCTGCTGGGCCAAAAGACCTTCTCCAGTTTGCCCTCGCGCGCCAGCTCCAGCACGATGAAGAGGCTCTCCATGTTCAGCTTCCACGCGAAGGCGGGATCCTTCTCGGCCGTTGCGCTGAGCAAGGCGGCGAGCAGGTACACCTCGGTGATGCCGTGCTTGTCGATGATGCGCTCGATGCCCCGGCGGTCCATGGCGTCAACCATGGCGAAGGGGCCGTCCTGCTTGACCTGGGGCTCCTTGATATCGGAGGCCACCACGTTCTCATTGCCGAAGCGGGCGCGCAGGCCCTCCACCAGCTCGGTGCCAATCTGGCCGCTGGAACCGATGACGAGGATCTTCTTGGTCATGCGTTTATCGCCGAAGCCGACAGGGCGAAGGCGCGCGGCGAAGCTATTCCGCCGACCAATCAGCGCGAGGCGGCACTGTACTTTCGCGGGCATGGACGCCCATCGCCTCCGGAACCTGCACCGGCCCGACATCCTCCGGGCACGGCTGGACCGCGAGGCCGCGCAGCGCACCACCCTTTCCTTTTATAGGTATGTTCGGCTCAGCGCGGTGGATGACCTGCGCAACGCGTTGTACACCGAGTGGGAGGCGCTGGGCATTCTGGGGCGCATCTACATCGCGCCGGAAGGCATCAATGCGCAGGTGAGCGTGCCCACGGCCAACCTGGGGGCCTTCCGCAGCAACCTGGATGGTCGGGAGGCATTCCGCGATGTGCCATGGAAGATCGCCGTTGAGGACGACGGCAAGAGCTTCCTTAAGCTCGCCATCAAGGCGAAGAAGAAGATCGTGGCCGATGGCCTGGCGGATGATGCCTTCGACGTGACCAATGTGGGTCAGCACCTGGACGCGAAGACCTTCAACCGGAAGATGGAGCAAGGCGCGCTGGTGATCGACATGCGCAACAACTACGAGTGCCTCATCGGGCATTTCGAAGGCGCCTACCTGCCCAAGGCGGATAATTTCCGCGCGGCGATCGAGGAGGTGGTGGACATGCTCGAGAAGAGAGGAGGAGAAGAAGAGAAGAAGGAGCCCGAGATCCTGCTGTATTGCACCGGCGGCATCCGCTGCGAGAAGGCCAGCGCCTACCTGAAGCACCACGGCTTCGCCAGAGTGGCCCAACTGCACGGCGGCATCATCGACTACGCGCGCCAGCTGAAAGCCGAAGGGCTGAAGAGCAGGTACCTGGGCCAGAACTTCGTGTTCGACGAGCGCCTGGCCGAGCGCATCACGGACGATGTGGTGAGCACCTGCATGCAATGCGGCACGAAGAGCGACCGCATCACCAACTGCCATGAGGCCACCTGCAACATGCTGCTGGTGCAGTGCGAAGCGTGCGCCACGAAATACGCGGACTGCTGCTCGCCCAGCTGCCGCGAGATCCACCAGCTGCCCATCGAGGTCCAGCGCGCCTGGCGCAAGGGCCGCAGCACACGCAGCTCGAAGACCAAGGCCATCAACGACCCCGAAGGGCTGCGCCGCCGCATCCGCGAAGAAGAGGACTTGCTCGCGCTCAACGGCACGCTGCATCCGGAGCTGACGTCCATCATCATGCACATTGAGACAAGCGCGTAAGCTTGCGCGATAGGAAAACCCGCAACTCGTAACGCGCCAACACGCAACCGGAAGATGCCCATCTACCACACCCTCGGCAAGATCCCCCACAAGCGCCACACCGTCTTCAAGAACGGGAAGGACCGCTACTACTACGAGCAGCTCTTCGGCACCATCGGCTTCGATGGAATGAGCAGCTTGCTCTACCACGTGCACCGTCCCACGCAGGTGAAGGCGCTGGGGAAACCCAAGGACCTCACGCCCAGGATCGCGGTGGAGAAGAACATGCGCTCGCTGCGCCTGCACGGCTTCAAGACCAAGCCGGAGAAGGACCACCTGGCCGGGCGCAAGCCCATCCTGGTGAACAGCGACGTAGCCATCGTGCTCGCCGCACCCCAGGCCAAGAGCGTGGACTACTTCTACAAGAACGCCGACTGCGATGAGATGATCTTCATCCACAAAGGCAGCGGCACCCTGCGCACCTTCCTGGGCAACATCGACTTCAAGTACGGCGACTACCTGATGATCCCGCGCGGGATGATCTACACGATGGAGTTCAAGGACAGCGACAACCGGCTGTTCATCGTCGAGAGCCACCGCCCCATGTACACGCCCAAGCGCTACCGCAACTGGTTCGGCCAGCTGCTGGAGCATTCACCCTTCTGCGAGCGCGACATCCGCCGCCCCAAGAAGCTGGAGACCCACGACGAGAAGGGCAGCTTCACCATCAAGGTGAAGAAGCAGAACATGCTGCACGAGCTCGTGTACGCCACCCACCCCTTCGATGTGGTGGGCTGGGACGGCTACAACTACCCCTACGCGTTCAGCATCCACGACTTCGAGCCCATCACCGGCCGCGTGCACCAGCCGCCGCCCGTGCACCAGACCTTCGAGACGGATGCCTTCGTGGTGTGCAGCTTCTGCCCGCGCTTGTATGACTACCACCCGCAGGCCATCCCCGCGCCGTACAACCACAGCAACATCGACAGCGACGAGGTGCTCTACTACGTGGACGGCGACTTCATGAGCCGCAACGACATCGGGCCCGGCCACATCAGCCTGCACCCCGCCGGCATCCCGCACGGTCCGCACCCTGGCGCCATGGAGCGCAGCATCGGCAAGAAAGCGACCGACGAGCTCGCCGTGATGGTGGACACCTTCAAGCCCCTGATGGTGACCGAGGAGGCGCTGAAGCTGGACGACGGGAAGTATTGGAAGAGCTGGTTGGAGTGATTCCCGTTGAAGGGCATTGCAACACTCTTGCAGCCAAGCGCTCTTATGCAGGGCTCAGGACTCACGGAGCCGACCTGTAGCCGGCTTGGTGCTGCATACGCCGTCGATAGCTGCACCGCCAGTCCATCACGTTCACCCTTCAAGCCATGGGGGCCTTCGCCTTTCTTGGCCAGGCAGCGCCCGCCAGCATGGCCCGCCTGGCCAGCACCGCCCCTGCCCGCTCGATGATGCCCACCACCAGCGCATTCCCCATCAGGAAGGCGCGCCTGCTGTCTGCGGCACCAGCGGTGTGGTCGTCGGGGAACATGTTCAAGCGCTCCAGTTCGATCGGGGTGAGGCGCCGATAGCGGCCCTCCGGCGTGCGGATGACATGCTTGAAGCGAGAGGGCGAAGCACCCCCTTCAGCCGTGATGATCGTGCGCGAGGGCTTGTCGAGCATATCGGGAAAGACCATGGCGCCCTCGGCATAGCGGTAAGTGAAGCCCGAAGCCTTGCTCTTCCGCACCTCGCTCTTGCCGCCCTTCAGGTACTTCCACCGAGGGAGATCCGATGCGTCCACATAGAACGACCCGGGCACCTGGCTGCTGGGCAGCAGGATATCGCTCAGGGTCGTGATCGGCCCATCGTGCATCGGCCGCGTCTCGATGGCGAACACCTTGCGACCAGCCATGACGCCCGCATTCCGGAAGGGGCTGATCCCGCCCTGCCTGCCGGTGTTGAAACCCTCTGTCAGCTCGGCAAGATCGCCGTTCAATGAGAACTCGGCGGCCGAAACATCGCGCGGCTCCACCGGGAAGGCCTCGGCGAAGACCCCATCTGACAGCACCCAATCGCGCAGGTGACCGCCCGAGAGCAGCGCGCGCCCCATCGCCGTGCTCTTGTGATAGCCCATGAAGAACACGCGGCGACGGCGCTGCGGCATGCCGTAATCCGCCGCGTTGATCACGCGCCACTCCACCGCATACCCGAGGTCCGAAAGCGAGGCGAGCATCACCGCGAAATCCCGCCCGCGCTGCTTCGCCGGCGACTTCAGCAGGCGATCGACATTCTCCAGGAAGATGTACGAGGGCTTGCTACGCTTCGCTTTCAGGATGCGATGGATCTGCCACCATAGCACGCCCTTCCTTCCCTGAAGTCCTTCCGCCTGATTCAGCGAGCGGGCCACCGAGTAATCCTGGCAGGGGAATCCGCCCACCAGCAGGTCATGGTCCGGGATATCCTTCACCTCCACCGCAGCAATGTCGCGGTTCACATGGCCCTGCGACCCGAAGCGCGCCACATAGATGTCCGAGGCCACCTGCTTGCGCGTCGCGGGCTCCCATTGGTTGCTCCAAACCACCTGGTAGGCGCTGGAGGCGCGCTCCAGGCCGAGCCGGAATCCGCCCGCTCCCGCGAACAACTCAATCACCCTGATCCGCTTGCTCATCGCCACGCGGGCCCAAAACTAGCCGCCGATTTGGGCATCGGGCATCCCGTCAGCAGCTATAGCATAGCGAATCATCGTGGTGCCGAACCTCAAGTCTTCTTCGCGAGCGCGATGGACTTCTTGAGCAGGCTCCTCAGCGCCCTGGCATCCAAATCGACCAGCCGCTTGAAGTAGAGGCAGGCCTTCGAGGTCCTCACCTTGCCCAGCTTCTTCACCAGCTCGGTTTCCTGCTCGAACAACCCGGGCGAGAAATAGATGACCATCTCCGGCTTGCGCGGGCTGAAGGCCGCCAAAGGTGCGGTGCCTGAATGGCCGCTGGCATAGGTGTAGTGGTAGGTGCCGAAGCCGATGATGGATGGACCGTACATGTACGGCTCCTCGCCGGTGAGCTCCTGCATCAGCTTAACAAGCGCCCGGCTATCATCGCGCACCTCCTCATTGGGGTGCTTGTCGATGAAGGTGTCGACGCTCACGGTGGTGCGGTGGGTCTTGTTGGGCTTTGGCATGTTGCGAAGATGCACTGCCTTCTCCAGCAGGGTCATACACCATGCTCGCCTCCTACCTTCGCCTCTCAACATTCCGCACATGCGCTACCAGCCGCTCACCGCCGCCACCTACCGCGAGCACCGCGCCCGTTTCCGCCAGCACCTGGAGAAA
>CAZJTB010000131.1:0-1343 GCA_964548485.1 uncultured Chryseobacterium sp.
GGATTACGAGACCTACAGTGCCGTATGCGCTGAAGCCCTGTGCTGCGGCGCATTCACGCTGGCCAGCCGCGTGGGCGGCATCCCGGAATACCTCGACGAGCGGTCGGGCACCCTGGTGGAGGCGAACACGGCCGAAGCCTGGGCCGATGCCGTGCTGGCCAGTTGGGGAAAGGCCCTTGCTGCCGATGCCGGTGCCATCGCGGAACGCATGCGCGCGCGATGCGCACCTGCTGCGGTGGGCGCCCGCTACGCCGCCATCCTCGACGCAATCAGGCAGAGCCGAGGGGCTTGAGCATCTTTGAGCCGAGCCACCCACCATGCACCTGCGCGGCCAACGGATCCTTCTCTTCAGTCCCGAGCCCTGGGAAGGCCTGCACATGAGCAAGCACCACCTCGCACAGGCGCTCGCGGAGCGCGGCAACCACGTGTTCTTCGTGGACCCTCCGGCTCCCGGCGCGACTGGCATCAGCATCGCCGCCGCAGGCCGCGTGCAGCTAGTGCGCTACCCGCATTGGCTGCGCGGGGTGAACCGCCTGCCCGCAGCCGTGAACCGCTGGTATTACAAACGCCTCATCCACCGCATCGCGCAGAACGCCGGGGGGGGATTCGACATCGTCTGGTGCTTCGACACCAGTCGCATGCAGTCGTTCCCAAGAGGCATCGGCCTGCGGCTGCTGCACCTGGCCGACTATGATATCCTGCACATGGGGCGCGGCCTCATCCCCACCGCCGACATCATCTTCACCACAGGCCAGGTGGTGGCCGATGCCGTGGCGCCGCGCGCGCGCTGCCAGGTGGTGAACATGGGCCATGCGCTCGATGCCCGCTGGCTCAATGGAGCCGAAGCCCTTGCGCAGCGCCCCACGCGACCCGTTCGCGAGGCGGTATTCATGGGCCAGCTGGCCAACTCCTACAACGATTGGGAGGGATTCGACCGGCTGGCCGCCGCGCACCCGGGTATCGCCTTCACCTTCATCGGCCCCTACGATGATGGCCTGGATGAGCCGGCCTACCACGCGCTGCGGAAGCGGCCGAACACGCGGTTCACGGGCCTCATGGAAAAGGCGGCGCTGATCCCCCTGGTGCGTGAAGCGGACCTCCTCTTCTTCGGATTCCGGAGCGGTCGCGTGGCCAAGGAGCGCGCCAACCCGCACAAGGTGCTGGAGTACCTGAGCACCGGCAATGTGATCGCGGGCTCGTACACGATGGAGTACGGCCCTGCAACGGATCTCTTCGTGATGGCCGCGGAGGGCGGCGACCTGCTGGCCGGGGCCCGTGACCCGGCTGACGGTGATGCGGAAGATCTCGTTGGCGTACAGGGCCTCGCGGACTTCCTCGAGCTT